>JALHDK010000241.1 GCA_022838965.1 Actinomycetales bacterium
TGCGAGGCCGGAGGGCGATGGAGACTTCCTCGTCCTCGGGCCGTCGAGCGGGCCCCACGATCCTCTGTCGCGCGCCGTCGGCGGCGCCTCGAGTGGTGTCTTCGTCTGCCATAGTCGGGAGTATATACCCCCGGCCTTCGGCTCGGCCCTCTCGCACTCAGCGCGGCATCGAGATCAGAAAGCTATGCAACCGATGTGGAGCGCGGTTCGTCTCGGGGTATATGGACGATGTGGGCAAGGGTGCAGCAAGGGTTCGGAGGGAGGAACCGAGATGGCGGAATGGCTTGAAGTAGGGCTCACGACGGGACTGCTCCTGTTCGTGTTCGTCGGGTACTTCGTCTCGGCCGAGTCGGCTTGGCGCGACCTGCGGAGCATGGTGACCGACGTGCTGCGCAAGAGAGCGCGATCGTCCGCGGCGGTTCCTGACGCTCCGCCCGTTGAGCCTGGAGCTGGCGTGGCGGGAGGCTAGGCCTCCCATTCAGCTAAGGCGTGACCCGCAACAAACAGGCCCCCCGCGGATCCACGGGGGGCCTGTCCTGTGTCTGTATCCCGACCTTCGCGCTCTAGCTGCCCGAGATGATGTGGGTCGAGCCCAGGCCCAGCCAACCGGGGATGATGGCCGCGCTGGTCGCGCTCTCGCCGTTGGCTCGGCGGACGGCCGAGTCTGTGGCCGGGGCGTTGTCGGCGGCGGCGGGGGCCCGCCTGCGGACGGCCTCGATGCGCTCCGACAAGGCGGCCACCATCGAGGCCATATCGTCGGCGAAACGGTCGCGCGCCGTCTCCAGCTCCCGGATCTGGCGCTCGATGTCACCGCGCTCAACCCGCGCCTGGGCGACGATCTCGCGCGCCTCGCTGTCGGCCCCTCGCAAGACGAGCTCGGCCTCCTTGTGGGCGTTGGCGCGGACCTCGTCGGCGCTCCGCTGAGCGAAGACGAGGGTCTCGTTCATGCTCTTCTCGAGGGTGCGGTAGTGCTCCAGCTCGCGAGTCGCGCGCTCCAACTCGGCACGGACCGCAGCCAGCTCGAGCTGGATCTCCTCGAAGTTGTCGGCGACCTCCTGGCGGAAGTCCTCGACGTCCTTGATGCTGTATCCCCAGGCGCCCTTGTTGAACTCTCGTGAGTGGATATCGACCGTGGTGAGTCTCAAGACGCGGCCTCCTACGTGGCGTCTACGCGCGCTCCGGCGGGCCGGGGCGAATGCGGCGTGCTCTAGCCGGCCTCAGCCGCTACATAGCCTGCTGCCTGAGCGGGTGACTACGCAGAGGAATCGTAGACCCCATAGCGCGGCGAGCCACTTCGGCGTCGGGCGCGTCGATGCTGATGCGGTTGGGGGTGAAGATGAAGACCGTGTCATCCACCCGGCACACATCGCCATCCACCGCGTGGATGACCCCGAAGAGGAAGTCCACGATGCGGCGGCGCTCCTCCGGCACGGTCTCCGACAGGTTGACGACGACGGGCTGCTCCTCTTTGAGGAGGTCCGCGACCTCTTCCACCTCGTCGAAGCCGGCCGGCCTGCGGAGGTTCAGGCGGTCCTCACCGTAGAACTCGGCATCGGACCGCGGGTAGCCAGGTCCGGGGGGCCCCTGGTAGGGGTCCGCGAAGCCGGCTGCGGCAAGTGCCTTATGGATCCATGACATATGCTCACACCCTCAACCGCGCGCTGAGCTCCCAGCCATCCATGCGAGAGCCCTCGATCACTAGCTCTAGGCGCTCCGAGGACCGAAGAGAGCGGTCCCGATGCGAACCATCGTGCTCCCCTCCTCCACGGCCACCTCGAAGTCCCCCGTCATCCCCATCGACAAATGCTCCGCGGCATACCCTGCCGACCGGAGGTCATCCCTCAACTGCCGGAGTTGGGCGAATACCCCTCGCGCCTCCTCCGGATCGCTCACGAGCGGAGCCACCGTCATCAGGCCGTTCACGGCCAACCCCTCGACCGCCGCCGCGTGCGCGTAGAGCCTCTCCAGATCGGGCGGCGCGACCCCCTCCTTGCTCGCCTCGCCCGCCACGTTCACCTCGACCAGGCACTGGATCGTCCTGTCCACTGCGCGGGCGCGCCGCCCTACCTCGTCCGCCAAGGCCTCGCTGTCCAGCGCATGAAGCCAGTCAACGAAGCCAACGGCGTGTCGAGCCTTGTTCCGTTGCAGGCGCCCGATGAGATGCCACCGGCACCGCCCCTCGCCGATCTCGGCCACTCGCTCCAGAGCGCGCTGGACGTAGTTCTCGGCCACATCCCGCACTCCGGCGGCCAGAACGCCCTCCACATCCTCCAGCGGCCGGGTCTTGGTCACGGCGATCAGAGTGACCTCCGAAGCCCGTCGTCCGGACCGCTCGCAAGCCTCGCCGATCCGCTCCAGAACTTGCCGCGTGCGCCGGCCGATCGCCTCGGCCGATGCCCCGCTCCCGGCCCCCTCGGAGCCCATAGCGCGAACCACTGTCCTTCTCAACCGCCCGCCGAACCTAACACCGATATACTCTAAGAGTCTGAGAACGCCTTCTTACAACTTTAGACCCGTTTAGTTGGTTCATGCTGCACACCCCGGGGCCCGCGGGGGCCACACGGGCGCGGCCTCTCTCCCCTTCACACCGAGGGCGCGATTCGGTACCCTTCACGAGGTGATCGAGCCTCTATCCCGGGGAGACAGCCCGTTCCGCGAATCCTCGCAACCCGTTGCCCCGCCGATGT
>JALHDK010000242.1 GCA_022838965.1 Actinomycetales bacterium
CGCGCGGCGTGGCCCGAGGCCCGCGCCGCCAATGGTCGACCTACAGCTCAGTTATTCCCTATCCGGCCTCCTAACCCTCGCGTGATCTGATAGGGAATCGGCAGAGATCATCGGGCTCCGGGGGACGCGATCGGGCCCAGCCACCGCGCCAATGGCGAAGCACAGCGCCAGTGCCAGGGCCCTCATCGCGATCCCCTCCGACAGCCCAACCCTACTCGGGGTAGGCCATCACCTCCACAAGATGCCGGCCCATGTTGGCCGAGTTGTGTGTCTGGGTCACTCGGATGAAGCGAGCGGGCCGAGGCGCGAACCGGCAGTCGTACCCGTCACGGGTGGAAGGTTGGGTGTTGTCCCTCTCGTCCGCCACCATCTCCCACCGCGCGCCATCGACCGACGTCTCGACGGTGAACCCGTAGTGCCGCTCACCATAGTAGTAGCCCACCACCACGACCCGGCCCACCTGAGTCGGCTCCAGGAGATCCACCACCCACCAGGGCTCGGGGTCCTCCTCCGTCGCGTTCGTCGCCCAGTAGCTCTCCGTGTTGCCTCGCCGGCCGTCGTTCGCCAGCCGGGCGGGGTGCGCCGAGAGCACCGACGAGCTCGTGACCGGCTTGCCCGTGGTAAGGCTCGGCACATCGATGGGATAGTGAGCGGGAGGCGGATCGGACGCCTCGTACAGGGCGACGACGGTGGGGAAGTCCCACCGCTGGCTCTGATCGGGCCGCGTCACCACGTCGACCCCCTCGATCTCCCCGAGCAACGGACGAGAGGCCGGGAGACGCAGGACGATCCGACGCGGCGGGTTGCGCTTCGGCGGGTCGAGAGCGACCTCGACACCCTCTGCGGTCCCTCTCACCGTAAGCGCCATCTCCCCGAAGTGCGTGGGGAGCCGCTCCACCCGGATCGTCTGCCCCTCGTCGAGCCACCAGTCGGGGACCGCCGAAAGCAGCACCAACGACTCGCCGTCCTCGTGGACGAGCATGTGCCGCAGCAGCACCGCGTAGTTACAGGCGCCCGTCACGTGAGGGATCGTGTCGGCCCATGCGGTGCGGCGCTCGTAGAAGATGCCCTCGGGGAAGGCGTGCGCCTCTGTCGAATGGAGGAGCGTCCAATAGAAGTCCTGCACCACCCGCTCATCATTCCCCAGCGCCAGGTCGGCCATCGTCGTGTAGGCGCCCATGTAGGGGTGGATCGCCCCGGGCGCGCCTCGCCACTGGATCGTACCCTCGATGTATCCCCCGCCGAAATCCTCGCGCACGTGGTCGATGAGAGCCGCCACACGCGCGTCGTCTCGATCGAAGATCGGCGTCGGCCAGAGGGTCTCCGTGTTGCCCCAGTGTGTGCCGGCTCCCTCCCAGCTCGGAGGGAAGTGCGCGAGGCCCGTGCGGCGCCAAGCCGCGTCGATGGCCTCCCGGTAGGAAGCCGCCTCCGCGAGAAGCTCGGCGGCCTCGTCGTCCCGCCCCAGGGCCTGGGCCGCTTCCGCCGTGCAGAGGAGGCCGCGAAGGTTCCAGAAGTCGTAGCCCACGATGTGGTGCTCGCCATCCCATAGGAACTCGCCGTCCGCCACGGCCGCCGGCAGCAGCCCGGCATAGGGGGAGTCAGCCGGCGCCGAGCGGCGCGCCTCGCGGATCCACTCCGTCGCGCGCCGCATCCGAGGGTAGACCTCCTCCAACCAGGAGTGGTCCCGAGTCATCAGGGCGTACTGCCAGAGCACCCATATGGCCTGCCCGTTCGCGTCGAGTTCGCCGATCTGGGACTCGAAGCGGCCATCCGGACGCTGCCGGTCCAGGTAGAGCCGCACGGCCAGGCGAGCCGCCTCGTGGAGCCCCGCCTCCTCGAGTTCCATCACCTGGTAGGCGCCGTCCCGGATGTAGAAAACGTCGTAGAACCCCTCCCCGCCGTGGACATCCCCGTGGTCGTTGGCGATGAGTTGGCACACGTGGGCGGCGAGGAGCGTCTGGTTGGCCTTCGCGCACGGGACCTCGATGTGGGCGGTGCCCTCCAGTACCAGATCCTGCCAGAACCGCCGCGTGCGACCCAGCCAGACGGTCGCGTCCTCATCATCATAGGCCGCCACATCCGCGATCGGAGCGAAGGGGTACCGAGCTACCCCCACGGCCGTCTCCCCGCCGGCCAAGCGCCAGCGCCACTGGAAGGTCCGTGGCGAAGGCGAGTCGGATGGCGCCGCCGCGGCGGTCGCTATGCTGTCCGGCCATTCGCCGGCTGGGGGAGGGCCCACCTCAGCGTAAGCGACGGCCGGCTCGCTCGAAGTGTTCGTCGCGGCCACTTGGATCCAGCACAGGAAGTTCTCGCCCTCGGTAGGCCACGCGAAGGCGGCTCGCCAGTCGGTCACATCGGGCAGCGGAGTCGCCCAGTAGGTGACGGTGAGGCGAATGGGGCCGTCGGTCTCCGTGACGAGGAGGATCGGCAGCCAGCCATCCATCGCCCGCTTGCCGTGGGCCCGACTCAGTGGAGTCCGCTCGGCGCCGAGGCGGACCTGGATGGCCGTCCCATCCGAGAGGAGCATCTCGTTCTCCGGCGTGATGCGGCTGCCGTCCTTGTAGTCCTTGAGGCCGATCACGTTCCAGTTGTTCGCGAAGTAGTCGAAGGCGAGGGCCTCCGAAGCCGCCTCATCGGGCTGCCCGGCGAGAGCGGGGACCGGTCCGAGGAGGA
>JALHDK010000243.1 GCA_022838965.1 Actinomycetales bacterium
CACTGGCGCCGCCGGCGTGGCGGGCGCCACCACCGCCGGACGCCGGAGCGCCTGGCGTGCCCGCCGGCTGGTGGCATCCAGGGCCGCCGAGATCACCCGCGCGGCGGCTGCGGTGGTCGCGAGCAGCTCGTCCGCCCCTGTGGCCGCGCTCGCCACGCCGGTGCCGTCCATGCCGAGCCCGGCGGCGACGTCGTCGTGCTCCGCCAGCACGAGCCGCCCCGACGGCCGGCCGGTGCGGCGCTGGAGGCAGTCGCGCACGTCGAGCAGGTGGTGGTGGGCGTCGTCGAGGCCGCCGTGCGGCCGGTCCGTGAGCCAGGATGCGACGAGCGCGTTGATGACGACCGCATCGCGCAGTCCGCCGCGGGCCTCCTTGAGGTCAGGCTCGATGAGGTAGGCGAGCTCCCCGTGCCGCTCCCCCCGCCGCGCCACGGAGGCGAGCACCTCGCCCAGGCGCCGGCGCGCGGCGCTCCGCCAGTCCTCGAGCACGGCACTCGCGGCCCGCACGGTGACCCGCTCGTCGCCCGCCACGTGGCGGATGTCCAGGAGTCCGACGGCGGCCGGCAGGTCCGCGGACGCGATCTGGCGGCACTGGGAGAGGGTGCGGACCGCGTGGTCGAGCCGGAGACCGGCGTCCCAGATGGGATACCACAGCGCGGCGGCGAGGGTGTCGACCTGGCTGGGGGTGAGCGCGCGTCCGTCGTGGATGAGGAGGCAGTCGAGGTCCGACGCCGGTCCGGCGTCCCTCCGGCCGAGCGATCCCACGACCGCCAGCGCCACCCCGGTCCCGTCGGCCCCCGCCCGCTGGAGGGCGCCGCCGAAGAGGTCGCGGAGCGCGTGGTCGACGAGCCCGGCCAGGCGGAGGCGGTAGGCGACACCGGCTCGCGGACCGGCCCGGTACTGGGCGGGGGGCGGTGGTTCGAGCGCCAGACGGTCCCGGCCCAGCGTCTGGATACGCCGGGCCGGGTCCGTGTCGGGTGTCATCGTGGCGGGGTCGTCACAGGGCGCGACTGCCGGTCTCGGCGGTCCGCACGCGGACCACCTCCTCGACCTCGGTCACCCAGATCTTGCCGTCGCCGATGCGGCCCGACTGGGCGGCGCGGACGATGGCGTCGATGGCGGGACGCAGCATGTCATCGTCGAGGACGATCTCCAGCCGCAGCTTGGGGACCGTGTCCACCCGGTACTCCGCGCCCCGGTAGACCTCGGTGTGGCCCTTCTGCCGGCCGAAGCCCGAGGCCTCGGAGATGGTCATGCCCTGGATGCCGACCGCTTCGAGCGCGTCCTTCACCTCGTCGAGGCGGTGGGGCTGGATGATCGCGGTGATCAGTTTCATGGCTGTGTCTCCTTACCGGCTGGCGCCGACTGGCTCGTATGCGGTCTCGCGGTGCTCGGCGGAGTCGATGCCCGCGACCTCGTCGGCCTCGGAGATCCGCCAGCCCATGGTGGCCCGGAGAGGGATGGCCACGGCGAGGGTCACCAGCCCGGAGAAGACCATGGCGATGACCGCGATGATGATCTGGACGATCAACTGGTTGAGTCCGCCGCCGTACAGGAGGCCGGTCTCGGTCGCGAGGAACCCGATCAGCACCGTGCCGGTCAGGCCCCCGACCAGGTGGACGCCGACGACGTCGAGCGAGTCGTCGTAGCCGAACCGGTACTTCAGGCTCACCGCCAGCGCGGCGAGCGCACCGGCGATGGCGCCGACGGCGATCGAACCGACCGGGGAGACGGACCCGGCCGCCGGGGTGATGGCCACGAGGCCCGCGACGACGCCCGAGGCGGCACCGAGGGAGGTGGGGTGACCGTCACGCAGCTTCTCCACCAGCAGCCAGCCGAGCATGGCGGCCCCGGTGGCGACGGTGGTGTTGACCCAGGCGAGGCCCGCCAGGCCGTCCGCGGTGAAGGCGGAGCCGGCGTTGAAGCCGAACCAGCCGAACCACAGCAGCGCGGCGCCCAGCATCACGAAGGGGAGGTTGTGGGGGCGCATCGGCTCGGTGCCGAAGCCCTTGCGCTTCCCGACGACGAGCGCAAGGACCAGGCCGGCGACGCCGGCGTTGATGTGGACCACCGTGCCGCCCGCGAAGTCGATCGGCGTCGCGATCGACGCGAACGGGCCGGCGCCGGACAGCAGGCCGCCGCCCCACACCATGTGGGCCATCGGGAAGTAGGCGAAGGTGACCCACAGGGCCACGAAGACGAGCCAGGTCGAGAACCGCACGCGGTCGGCGATCGCCCCCGAAATGAGGGCGGTGGTGATGATCGCGAAGGTGACCTGGAAGGCCACGCCGACCACGACCGGGACGCCGAAACCGTCGATCAGGAATTCGCCGGCCTCGTCGTAGATCGTGCCCTGGAGGCCGAACTGGTCGAACGGGTTCGCGATGATCCCGCCGATGTCCCCTCCCCCGTAGGACATCGACCATCCCCAGAGCACGTAGATGACGGCGATGACCCCGATGGCCGAGAAGGACATCATCATCATGTTCAGCACGGACTTGGCGCGTGACATCCCGCCGTAGAAGAAGGCGAGCGCTGGTGTCATCAACAGGACCAGCGACGCGGACATGAGCATCCAGGCGGTTGCCCCGGTGTCGAGTTCCATCGTTTCCTCCTGTGCCAGCCCCTCTGGCTGG
Source organism: Actinomycetales bacterium (assembly GCA_022838965.1). Next base: position 2,634 of record JALHDK010000243.1, read on the forward strand.
TTCACCCACGAGGATTCCCGATGTTCGTTTCG
>JALHDK010000244.1 GCA_022838965.1 Actinomycetales bacterium
GAGGGTGGCGTAGTAGTTCGCCCGCGGCTCGTCGACGTCGGTGACCACGATGGCACGGGGGGTCCCGGCGGCCGCGCACTCGTCCCAGACGCGGCGGGTGGCACCGTCGATGCCGTCGGCGGCGGAGATGACGAAGAGGGCGGCGTCGGCGCCGCGCAGGCCGGCGCGCAGCTCGCCGACGAAGTCCGGGTTGCCCGGGGTGTCCAGGAGGTTGAGGCGCACGGTGCCGTAGTCACCGGTGAGGTCCGGGTTGGTGATGTCCACCGACGCCACGGAGAGGTTGACGGAGTAGTGGAGGCGCTTCTCGACGTCCTCGTAGTCCGAGACGGTGTTGCCGTCCTCGACACGTCCCGCGCGGTTGATGACACCGAGCTCCTTGAGAATCGTCTCGAGCACCGTGGTCTTCCCGGAACCGCCCGGACCGACGAGGACGACATTACGTACTTCAGGGGCAGCGCCGCCCCCGGTCTGCTTAGGGGTCATTGGCCCATCTCACATCAAACGGGCGCAATTTGCGAACGCGTCCCATGAGACGGGTCACAGGTCGGCGTGCACCACCCGGCCGTCCACGACGGTCAGCGCCACCCGCATGCCGCGCAGCATCGCCGCCGTCTCCCGGGCGTCCTCGCGCGGCTCGGTGGGGTCGCCGTCGAGGAGGACGACGTCGCCCCGCGACCCCGGCACCACCGTCCCCTGGCCGTCCGTGGAACAGGCCAGCGCCTGCGCGGGGGTGAGGGCCTCCGGGGCGTTCCAGGGTGGGCGCTCGTCGGCGCTGCGGAACACGGCGGCCGCCATCGCGAGCCACGGATCGAGCCGCGACACCGGGGCGTCCGAGCCGAGGGTGACCGTCACGCCCTCGTTGACCAGCGAGGCCGCCAGGAAGCAGCGGTGGTGCCGGTCCGGCCAGAGGCGCATCGTGACGTCCCGGTCGTCGAACAGGTGGGCGGGCTGCAGGGACGCGGTCACGCCGAGGTCGGCCATGCGGGGGATGTCGTCGTACGCCACCAGCTGGGCGTGCTCGATCGACCCGCGCGCCCCCGTGGCCGAGAAGGAGTCGAGGGCGGCGCGGACCGCGGCGTCCCCGATGGCGTGCACCGCGACGTCGAGGCCGTGGGCGGTGGCCGTGGCGAGCAGGTCGTCGAGCTCGCGCTGCCCCACGTTGCGCACGCCGTGGGGGTCGTCGAGGCCGCGCGCATCGGGGTACGTGTCCAGGCACCAGGCGGTGCGGGTGTTGAGCGAGCCGTCGGAGATGATCTTCAGCGGCCCCATCGTCGCGAGCCCCTCCCCGCCTGCCAGGTCGTCCCCGGTCCGCAGGCCCCGGGCGATGGCCTCGTCGAGGCGGTCCGGGTAGGTGGCGGCGCGGACCCGCAGGCTGCGGGCCCCCGCTGCCACCCGCCCGCCCCACACGCGGAACGGGGAACTGAACTCGACGTCGGTGATCCCGACGACGCCGCGCCGCGCCGCGTCGGCCCGCGCCCGTTCCAGTCCGGCCGCCTCCTGCTCCGCCGCGCCCGGCAGCTCGTCGAGGCGGGCGAGGACGTCGAACCAGGGCCGTTCCGTCAGCACGGCGTTCCGCGGCGGGAGGCCGAGCATCTCCAGCGCGCGGGAGTTCAGCCAGCCGTTGTGCGCGTCGCCCGAGATCACCACGACCGGATGCGCGCCGCTGACGGCGTCGAGCTCCGCCACCGTGGCGGGGACCGGCCACAACGCCGACCGGTAGCCGAAGCCGACGACGACTCCGGCGTCGTCGGGGAGCCGCGCGATCGCGGCCGCCATGAGGGCGACGACGTCGGCGGCGCTCCCGGCCCGGCTCACGTCGATGCGACCGAACGTCCGGGCCCACTGGTCCCAGTGGACGTGGTGATCCCACAGGCCGGGGGCGAGGAAGCGCTCGTCGGCCTCGTACTCCGGTGCGCCGTCCGGGGCGAGGTGCGCTCCGACCTCGCGGACGACGCCGTCGACGATGCGCACGTCGACGGGGTGGCGGGACACCGATCCCCGGTCCGGGGTGCGGCCGTGGCGGTCGACGCCGACCGGGACGAGACGGGCGTTGCGGATGAGGAGCGAGCGGTCGACGGCGGCTGGCATGGGAACCTCCGTGGGTCGTGGCCCCGCCCGGGGAGGATCACGCGCTCGATATGCTCGAGGCGTGACCTTCCTGCTGCGCCTCCTCCAGCTCGTGGCGGGAAACCTCATTCAAGGTATCAGCGTCGCCGCGCTCGTACAGGCGAACCTCGGGCTGCCGGGGTGGGACGTCTTCCACCAGGGACTGTCCCGGGTGCTCGGGCTGTCGTTCGGTTCCGTGGTGGTGGGGGTGTCGCTGCTGGTCCTGCTGCTGTGGATCCCGTTGCGCGAGCGCCCGGGAATCGGGACGGTGGTGAACGCCCTGCTCGTGGGGATGTTCGTCAACGTGGGGCTGGGGTGGATCCCGGTCTTCGAGGATCTGGTGTTCCAGGTGGGGGCGCTGCTGGTGGGGACGGTGGCGTTCTCGCTGGGCACCGCAATGTACATCGGGGCGGACCTGGGGCCGGGGCCGCGCGACGGTCACGATGCGCGCCGGCCTGATCGGCCGTTGCCCGGGAAGCCGCCCGCGCTTCTCCGCGATGGGCAGGGCCAGG
>JALHDK010000245.1 GCA_022838965.1 Actinomycetales bacterium
CCATCGAGACGCTGTCCGGGCCGTTCACCGTGACCCCGATGCAGGAGTACCACCGGAGGATGGGACGGTGACGGGCTTCGCGACCCGACTGCTCGCCGCCATGGACGAGCACGGTCCGCTGTGCGTCGGGATCGACCCCCATGCACGGCTGCTCGCCGAGTGGGGCCTGGCGGACTCCGCGGCCGGGGTGCGCGAGTTCTCCCGCCGGGTGGTGGGGGAGCTCGCCGGGCGGGTCGCCGCCCTCAAACCCCAGTCGGCCTTCTACGAGCGGCACGGATCGGCCGGCATCGCCGCGCTCGAGGAGACGCTGGCCGCGTGCCGTGCCGCGGGGACCATCGCGATCCTCGACGTGAAGCGGGGGGACATCGGTTCGACCATGTCCGCCTACGCGGAGGCCTATCTGAGGCCCGGGGCGGCGCTCGAGGCGGACGCCATCACGCTGAGCCCCTTCCTGGGCATCGGATCGCTGGCACCGGCCATCGACCTCGCCGGGGAGCACGGGAAGGGCGTGTTCATCCTCACGCTCACCTCCAATCCCGAGGGTGCCGCGGTGCAGCACGCCCACGGTCCCGGCGGCAGCGTGGCGGCGACGATCTGTGCGCAGGTGGCCGCCCTCAACCAGGGCCACGCGCCCGCCGGGCCGGTCGGCCTGGTGATCGGGGCGACCGTGGGGGACGCCGTCGCGCAGCTCGGCCTCGATCTCGACGCCGTGGGCGGCGTCATCCTCGCGCCCGGGGTGGGGGCGCAGGGCGGGACGGCGGCGGACCTTGATCGCGTGTTCGGTCCTGCCCGGAACCGGGTACTGGCGTCGGTGTCCCGGTCCGTGTTGCGCGCCGGGCCCGCACGACTCGCCCGCGCGGCCGCCGAGGAGGCGCGCGCCCTCCGCCCGGCCACCTGACCTGCGAAAGCGAACCAGCCACAGGCGGAAACACGCTACTTTTCAAGGGAAACTCCGTCGTCATCCAGGAGCCCCGATGGCACTTCCCGCACTCACCCCAGAACAGCGCACCGCCGCGCTCGAGAAGGCGGCGGCCGCCCGTGCCCAGCGCGCCGAGATGAAGACCCGACTCAAGAGCGGCAAGGTGCGGCTCTCCGAACTGCTTGAGGACGCCGAGCAGGACGAGGCTCTCGCCAAGATGAAGGTGATGGCGATGCTCGAGGCGCTGCCCGGCGTCGGCCACGCCACCGCCCGTGCAGTGATGGAAGAGGTGGGGATCTCCGAGGCGCGGCGGATTCGCGGCCTGGGCCCGCACCAGCGCAAGGCACTGGTCGAGCGATTCGGGTGACACCACGGGCATGGGACAATGGCGCCCATGCTCGGTGGTCCTCCTCGCGTCATCGTGATCGTCGGCCCCTCCGGGGTCGGCAAGGGCACGGTGGTACGCGCCCTCCTGGACCGGTACCCGGAGATCTGGCTCTCGGTGTCGGCCACCACCCGTCCTCCGCGCCCCGGGGAAGTGGACGGAGTCCACTACTACTTCGTCGAACCCGCGGAGTTCGACAGGCTGGTGGATGCCGGCGAGATGCTCGAATGGGCGCAGGTGTACGGCATGCACAAGTACGGCACCATGCGGCGCGCCGTCAGGGAGCACCTCGAGCAGGGGAGACCCGTGCTGCTGGAACTGGACCTCGCAGGAGCGCGCCAGGTGCGCAGGACGCTGCCGGAGGCGATCACCGTCTTCCTCGCCCCACCCTCCTTCGACGAACTCAGCCGCCGCCTGCACGGTCGCGGCACCGAGCAGCCCGACGAGCTGGCCCGTCGTCTGGAGACCGCCCGGGCCGAGCTGGCCGCGCAGGACGAGTTCGACGCCGTCGTCGTCAACGACGACGTCGCCCGTGCGGTGGCGCAGCTCGCTGCGCTGCTCGGCCTTCCCGGGCGGTAGAATGGCAGCCACGCCACTGAGAACCGGGAGGTCCCGCACCTTGTCAGGAACCGTTGCCCACCCCACCGGGATCACCAACCCCCCGATCGACGAGTTGCTCAAGAAGGTCGACTCGAAGTACGCCCTCGTGATCCACGCGGCGCGTCGGGCGCGCCAGATCAACTCCTACAACGCGCAGCTCCAGGAGGGCCTCCTCGAGTTCGTGGGCCCGCTGGTGCCCGCCACGCAGGAGGACAAGCCGCTCTCGATCGCGATGCGGGAGATCGACGAGGGCCTGCTCCGCATGGAAACCGCCGCCGACTGATGGCGCGGATCGTCCTCGGTGTCACGGGTGGCATCGCGGCCTACAAGTCCGTCCTGGTGCTCCGGCTCCTCACCGAGGCGGGTCACGACGTCCGGGTGGTCCCCACCGCCAACGCGCTGCGCATGGTGGGCGCCGCCACCTGGGAGGCGCTGTCCGGCCATCCGGCGCACACCTCCGTCTTCGACGACACCACCACAGCGGAGCACGTCGAGGTCGGCTCGTGGGCCGAGCTGGTGGTGGTCGCGCCCGCGACCGCGAACCTCCTCGCGAAGGCGGCGCACGGCCTGGCCGACGACCTCCTGAGCACCACGCTCCTCATGGCGACGTGCCCGGTGCTCGTGGTGCCGGCGATGCACACCGAGATGTGGCTGCACCCGGCCACCCAGGCCAAC
>JALHDK010000020.1:0-14239 GCA_022838965.1 Actinomycetales bacterium
GCAGGCGCCGGTCCAGCAGGATCCCCTCCACGCCTCCCTTTCGCGGGTTGCGGAGGTCAGACTCGTAGTCGAAGACGTCGTTGACCCCATACATCAGCAAGTTGTAGGGGATCAGGAAGAACAGCACGCCGACCACGCCGCGCACGTCCAGCCCACCGGAGGCGAGCACGTAGGCGGCCCCGAAGGGGTAGGCGGTGTTGACCCAGCTGATCGGCCGGGAGGACAGGACGAGGGCGCGCAGGGTTCCGGTCGCGGTGCCGGTCATGCTGTCTCCTCCCGGTGGAGCGCGCACCAGAGCGCCGGCAGCAACGCCAGCGCTGCGACCGTGTAGGCGAAGTCCTCGACCGGGGCGAGGCCGAGCCGGAGTCCGAGGTGCCGTTCGGGATGGTAGTCGACGAGTCCCACCCCGATGATGACGTTGTCGAACACCGCGGTCAGCGCCAGCATGACGACGCCGGTGGCGGCGAGGGCGCGCCACGTCGGCGTGGCCTGCCCGGGGCGGCCATCGGCGGTGGCCCGCCGGGTGACGGCGACGGCGGCGACCGTCCCGAGGGCGGCGACGGCGAGGAAGAGGGCGTTGAGGGCCACGTACCTCACGACGCCTCCCGACGGGCGAGCACGACCTCGGCGGCACGCCACACCACGACGGTGGTGTAGCACAGCAGCACGAGGAAGGCGACCTCCTCCACCGGCAGCTCGGGGGCGAGCAGCACCCCGGTCATCCACGGCCCCTCCCCGCGGAAGAACACCCCGAGCGCGATCCCGCCGAGGTCCCAGGCGAGGAAGAACAGCACGCCGACCACCAGGGTGACCACCGTGGCGCGCGCGTCCTGGAACAGGGCGAGCCGCCAGCGGTGGTCGATGAGACCCATGCAGACGATCGAGACGAGCAACGCGCCGAGGTAGGCGAAGGACATCAGGCCCTCCCCAGGAGGGCACGGCCCGCGAGGGCCGCCTTCTCGGCCGTGGGCACACGGGCTCGCGCGGTGAAGACGTCGAAGTCCGCCTCCTCGATGCGCCCCAGGATCCGCGAGTAGAGCACGCGCGCGGTGTGCACGCAGGCGCGGGACGCGCGGGGCAGGTGTGCGAGGCCCTCGTCGGCGTGGGCGTAGAGCTCCCGGTTGCGCGCGATCTCGAACCGCATGAACTCGCGCCACGGCTCGTCCACCCGGCGGGCCCATGGGTCCGCGCCGAAGCGCCGCAGGTCCTCCTGCGGCAGGTACACCCTCCCCCGCTCCAGGTCCTCGCCCATGTCCCGCAGGAAGTTGGTGAGCTGGAACGCCAGCCCGAGGGACCGGGCGGGCCCGAAGGCAGCCCGGGAGGTGGGGTGCAGCACCGGCAGCATCATCTCGCCGATCACTGCGGCGGAACCCTCCATGTACCCGCAGAGGTCCTCCCAGGTCTCGTAGGAGGTGCGGGTGAGGTCCATTTCCATCGCCCCGAAGAAGCGGTGGAAGCACTCCTCGCCGATGTCCGCGTCCCGGACGCTGCGCACGATGGCCGCGAGCTCGGGACTGTCCGCCGCCCGCGGATCGGCGAGGGACGCGAAGAAGCGCTCCTCGAACGCCCGCAGCGCGGCGGCGGTCTCCGCCACGTCGCCCTGAGTGGCGCCGGGGGCGTCGACGATGTCGTCCGCCAGTCGCGCGAGGGTGTAGACGGCGTGGACGTGCCGGCGATCAGCGGGCGGAAGGAGGAGGGCGCCCCAGAAGTAGGTGGTGCCAAACCGCCGGGTGATGCGGGCACACCGGCGGTAGCCGGTGGCGACCACCTCCGGCGAGGTCGGGTCGCCACGCAGCGGGCTCTCCCCGGCGAGCGCCGTCACCGGCGGCGCCCGTACTCGTCCACCCGGTCCGCGGCGAGCTTGCCGCTTACCAGCACCATCGGCACCCCCACCCCGGGGATCGTGCCCGAGCCGGCGAAGACCAGGCCGGGCACCTTCCGCTCCACGTTCGAGGGCCGGAACGGGCCGGTCTGGGCGAAGGTGTGCGCGAGGGCGAACGGGGTGCCGTGGGCCATGCCCTGGGCCTGCCAGTCGAGCGGGGTGACGAACTCCTCGGCCACCACCTCGGTCGGGTAGCCGTTCGCGCCGAGGAAGGCCCGGAGCCGCTCCCGCATCGGTCCGGCCTCCCGGCGCCAGTCCACCGGCCCCTGCAGGTTCGGCACCGGCTCGAGGACGTAGAGCGTGGAGTGCCCGTCCGGTGCCATGCCCGGCTCGCTGAGGGAGGGGACGGTGACGAGGCGGCTCGGGTCCGGCTGCAGGGTCCTGGTTCCCATGAGCGCGTCGAAGGATTCGTTCCACTGCTCGCCGAAGTGGATGTTGTGGTGCTCCACGCCCGGAGCGGGGCGGCCGCGCGCCCCGACGTGCCACACCACCGCGGAGGGCGAGTAGGTGCCCTTCCGCACCGCGCGCGGCGGCTTCACGTCGGCGAGCCACTGCTCGTAGACCACGGGCAGGTCCGGGGTGGCGACGACGGCGTCGGCGGGCACGACGTCGTCGCCCACCACGACGCCGTCGACGGCGCCTCCCGGGCGGCACCGCAGGCCGGTCACTGTGGTGCCGTAGCGGAACTCGACGCCGGCGCGCGCCGCGGCGCGCTCGAGCGCGGCGGGGATGGCGCCCATGCCGCCGTCGGGGAACCAGACGCCCTCGATGGAGTCCATGTACGTGATGACGGCGTACAGGGCGAGCGCCGTTTCCGGGGGAAGTCCGGCGTACAGAGCCTGGAAGGTGAAGAGACGCTGCAGGCGCGGATCGTCGAAGTAGCGGCGAACGGCGGGCCCCAGCCTGCCCAGCGCGCGCAGGCGCAGCAGCGTGAGTCCCGCGGTCGGCTTCTCGACCAGCCCCAGCACCGAGTTGAAGTTCTTGTCGATGAAGTTGCCGACCTCGACGTCGTAGAGCTGCTTCAGCCACGCGACGAAGGCGTCGAAGTTGGCGGCATCCTTCTCGCCGGACTTCTCGCGGATCTCCTCGCGCATGGCGTCGTGGCCGTAACGCACGAGGATCTCGCTGCCGTCGGCGAAGACGCCGCGGTAGGCGGGGTCGAGCCGGCGCATGGGCAGGTCGGCGAGGGAGCTGCCGGCCGCAACGAGCGCGGACTCCACGAGTTCCGGCATCGTCATGACGACGGGCCCGAGGTCGAAGGTGAAACCGTCCCGGGTGATCGACCGGGCCCGGCCGCCGGGCCCGGACTCGCGCTCGAGGACGGTGACCTCGTGCCCCCGGCCTGTCAGGTGGCAGGCCGCCGTGAGCCCGGCGAGGCCCGCCCCGATCACGACCACCCTCATCGCGTCCTCCATCCGATGCGCTGTGCCACGGCGGCCAGGTCGGCCGCCACACCCCGGTTCGGCTCGTCGGAGCCGCCGCGGTCCAGCGCGGCGAGGGCGGCCTCCACCTCCGCGTGGATCATACGTTCCACCTCGAGCCGGACCCCGCTGGTGTCCAGCAGGTCCTGCACCGCGGGCACCTCCCCGGGCTCGAGCGCACCCGCGGTGACCCGGTCCAGCAGCTCCCGACCCGCCCCGGTGACCCGCGCGTGCGCCAGGGCGAGAAGGACGGTCGGCTTGCCGTCCAGCAGGTCGTCGCCCACCGGCTTCCCGGTCGTCAGGGGGTCACCCCAGACGCCGAGCACGTCGTCGCGGAGGGCGAACGCCCGCCCCAGATGGTCACCGTACCGGTGGAGGGCCGCCAGATCCTCCGGGAGAGCGCCGGCGAGCGTGGCTCCCAGGGTGAGCGGACGCTGGATGCTGTACGCCCCGGACTTGACGGCGGCCACCCTCCGGGCATGGCCGAGATCCCGGTGCCGATCGGCGGCCCCGGCGAGGTCGAGCGCCTGACCGGCCACGAGCTCGAGCACCATCACCCGCCAGAGGCGCTGGACCGCACGCGGCAGCTCCGCGACCATGTGCTCGGCCGCGGCATGGGCCAGGTCGCCCACCAGGACCGCGATGGAGTCCCCGAACAGCCGGGAGTCACCCCGCGCCTCGGCAGACGCGTGGGACGCGGCCACCTGGACGTGCACCGTGCGCAGTCCCCGGCGGCGGTCCGACCGGTCCATCACGTCGTCCTGGACGAGCGTGAACACGTGGAGCATCTCGAGGGCGGCCCCGAGGCTCACCAGCTCGGCGCGGGTGGCAGGGGGACCCCCCGCGTACGACCAGCCGAGCCACGCCATCGTCGGCCGGAGCCGCTTCCCGCCCGCCTGGACCTGCGTGCGCAGCAGGGAGACCAGGTCCTCTCCGTCGAGTGCGGTGCTGTGCGGCGCGTAGTCCTGGAAGTCGCCCGCCAGCTGGGTCAGCCGTTCAACGAGCGCCTCCTCGACGGCTCGCAGGAACTCCGCGTGGGTGGTCCCGAGGATGGAGGACTGGTGGGCGGAGGTGGTCATGGTCTCCCCTTTGCCGTCTGCGGTCCGCGGCGCCCCCGCGCGGATCCGACGTTCCGTCCCCCAACGTAACGACGGCGCGTCGCATCGGCAAACGCACGCGCCTCACCGCAGTCCGAGGCGCACCGCCCACCGGTGGACGGTGCCCATCTCAGCGCGGTTCAGCCGCAGCGTGGCCATGGCCCAGGAGAGCCGCTGGTGTGCGGCGCGGGGCGAGGCGAACATCCGGCCGTCCACGGCCACCACCACGCCGGGCATGAGGCGCACACGGCCGCGGGGCCCGAGGACGCAGCTCAGGTCGAGGTCATCGTGGATGCCGGCCGCGTGCCGGTGCACCCGATCCGCCACGGTTCGCCACGCCGTCGCCCGCAGGGCCATGTTCGAACCCCAGAGGGGGATGGCGGCGATCGCCGAGCCGAAGCCGGCGAACAGTCCGGTGAAGTAGAACACGCCGGCGAGGTGCCGCGTGCCCCAGGGGAGGTCGTGGAACCAGCCGGGGCCCGTGACCGCGTCGAGGTGCGGGTTGCGTTCGAAGACCCGCACCACATGCTCCACCCAGTCCGGGGGGAGCCTGGAGTCGGCGTCGCACCGCGCGATGACGTCGCCGGTGGCGGCGTCGTACCCGGTCGCGGCCGCCATGGGAATGCCCCGCACCGGCTCGACGACCACCCGGGCGCCGCACGCGCGGGCCACCTGTGCGCTGTCGTCGCTGCACCCGTTGTCGACGACGACGATCTCGTCCGCGGGGCGGGACTGGGCTGCGAGGGAGACGAGGCAGCGGCGCAGGGCAGCGGCGTCGTCGAGGACGGGGATGACGACGCTGACGGTGGTCACCGGGGGTGGCTCTCCGGATGGAAGGCGGGCGGGAGGTCGGCGAGCCGGCTCACCGGCCACGCCCGGGGGTCGGGACCGAGCATCGTGAGCAGGGCGACCTGCTCGCGGCTCCAGGGGGAGATGTCCCGAGCCCCGTTGAGGACCTGGGTGGAGAACTGCTCCCATGGTTCCCACACGGCGCGGTCGACCTCGGACGGCTCGAGGGTGAGGGTTGCGCCGTCGGGCACGAACGCCGCGAAGACCGGGCACAGCTCGTGTTCCACCACGCCGTGGAACTCGGCGCGGTAGGCGTAGTGCGGCAGGATGAGGCGGACGTCGGTGAGGGCGAGGCCGAGCTCGTGGGCGGCGCGGCGGACGACGGCGTCGGGCAGCTCCTCGTCCGGCCCGGGATGGCCGCAGACGGTGTTCGTCTCGAGGCCCGGGAAGGTGGCCTTGTCGAGGGCGCGGCGGGTGACGAGCAGCCGGCCGGCGGCATCGAAGACGTAACACGAGAAGGCGAGGTGGAGCGGGGTGTCGCCGTGGTGGATTTCCGACTTGGGCATCGTCCCGATCCGGCGGCCCTCCGGGTCGGCGAGCACGACCAGTTCTGTCATGCCCCCATGCAAGCATGGGGTGCGGCCGGACGCGAAACCGGCATTCCGCCCCGCCGCTGGCCAGGCGGTTGGACAATCGGGGGCATGATGTCAACGGCGAACGCACCGACGAGTACATCGAGGCGTGGATCCCGTGGATCGCGACCACCCTGCTGTGGCTCGCTCCTGTGATCGTGGGGCTGGTGCTCGCCGTGCTTGCGGCGGCGCGGGGAGCCGGGAAGCTCGCTTGGTGGGCGATCGGCATCCACGGGCTGCTTGTCGCGTTCATCACGATCCCGAACGTCATCGAACGGCTCACCACCCTCTGAGTCCACTCCTCCAGTCCGCCCCGGCTCACCACGCAGATGGTCGACGGCGGCGTCCTCACTGGCCTGTCCGGGACCAAGGCCCTGTCGTAGAGTGCACTGCATGCGGTTCGTGCACGTGGGCTTCGCCCCGGACCTGGTGGACTACCACCGGGCCTGGGACCTGCAGCGGGAGATGCACGCCGCCGTCGTGAACGGCGCGGAGGACACCACACTGCTGCTGGAGCACGCGGCCGTCTACACCGCCGGCAAGCACACCGAGCCGCACGAGCGGCCCCGGGACGGCACGCCGGTCGTGGAGGTGGACCGCGGCGGGAAGATCACCTGGCACGGCCCGGGCCAGCTCGTCGGCTACCCGATCGTGCGGCTCTCCCCGCCGATCGATGTGATTGCCCACGTGCGACGTCTCGAGGAGGCCATGATCCGGGTGTGCGCCGACTTCGGCGTGACCGCGGCCAGGGTTGCCGGCCAGAGCGGCGCCTGGGTGCTCGCGGACGAGCGCGGACCGAACCGCAAGATCGGCGCGATCGGCGTGCGCGTGGCACGGAAGGTGACCATGCACGGCCTCGCCTTCAACTGCGACGCCGACCTCTCCTGGGGTCAGGTCATCATCCCCTGCGGCATCGTGGGTGCCGGAGTGACGTCCCTGACCCGTGAGCTGGGGCGCACGGTGACGGTCCGGGAGGTGGTGCCGCACATGGAGCGGCACCTCGCGGAGGTGCTGGACGCGGTGGCGGTGCCACGGCCCACCGAGGAAGTGAGGATGCCCGCATGACCGTCGAGGCCGAGGGCCGCCGCCTGCTGCGGGTGGAGGCACGCAATGCCGAGGTGCCGATCGAGACCAAGCCCGCCTGGATCCGCACCACCGCGAAGACAGGGCCGGCGTACGCCGAACTCCACGCCATGGTGAAGGGCCAGGGCCTGCACACGGTCTGCCAGGAGGCCGGCTGCCCCAACATCTTCGAGTGCTGGGAGGACCGGGAGGCCACGTTCCTCATCGGCGGGGACATCTGCACCCGGCGCTGCGACTTCTGCGACATCGCCACCGGCAAGCCCCGTCCCCTGGATCCGGACGAGCCCCGCCGCGTGGCCGAGTCGGTGCGCCGGATGGGTCTGCGGTACTCCACGGTCACCGGCGTGGCCCGCGATGACCAGCCCGATGGCGCCGCCTCGCTGTACGCGGAGACCATCCGGCAGATCCACGCGCTCAACCCGAACACCGGCGTGGAGATCCTCCCGCCGGACTTCGGGGCGGACCCTGCCCTCGTGGGACTGGTGTTTGGGGCCCAGCCCGAGGTGTTCGCCCACAACCTCGAGACGGTGCCGCGGATCTTCAAGCGGATCCGGCCGGCGTTCACCTACGAGAAGTCCCTACGGGTGCTGTCGATGGCCCGCGAGGCGGGGTTGGTGACCAAGTCGAACCTGATCCTCGGGATGGGCGAACGCGATGACGAGATCGCCGCCGCCATCGCGGACCTCCACGACGCCGGCTGCGACATCCTCACCATCACCCAGTACCTCCGGCCCTCGAAGCTGCACCATCCCATCGACCGCTGGGTGCGGCCGGAGGAGTTCCTGCACTGGTCGGAGGTGGCGGAGGCCATGGGCTTCAAGGGAGTGATGGCCGGCCCGCTGGTGCGGTCCTCCTACCGCGCCGGGCGGCTGTGGGCGACGGCGATGGCCCGGTGGGGCCGTCCGATCCCCGAGCATCTGCGTCACCTGGCGGTGGAACAGCCGGCGCGGCAGGAGGCCGCCAGCCTGGTGGCGCGGGGTGGCGGCCACCCGGAGCCGCACGCGGGACCCCTGCCGTAGGGGACGCGAGGTGGCGGCTTGGAACTGAACGCCTTCCCGCTCTTCGCGCTCATTCTCGCCATCGCCGCCGTCGCGGGGATGATCGCTACCAGGTTGCGCCAACCGCTGATCGTGGCCTTCATCGGCGTCGGCATCCTCGCCGGTCCGGCCGGGTTCGGCTGGGTGGTTGCTGACAGCACCATCGAACTGCTGGCCCGGATGGGGATCGCCATCCTGCTGTTCCTCGTCGGTCTCCGACTGGATCTCCACCTCATCCGCAGCACCGGACCCATCGCGCTCGCCACCGGCCTGGGACAGGTGGTGTTCACCTCGATCGTGGGATTCGCGATCGCTCTCGCTCTGGGCATGGACTCTGTGACGGCGATCTATGTGGCGGTGGCCCTCACGTTCTCGTCGACCATCATCATCGTCAAGCTCCTGTCGGACAAGCGCGAGCTCGACCAGCTGCACGGCCGCATCGCCGTCGGCTTCCTGATCGTCCAGGACATCGTGGTGGTGATCGTGATGATCGCCCTGACCGCCTTCGGGCAGCGCGACCATCTCGCGCTCGGCATCCTCAGTGTGCTCGCCAGCGGCCTGGGGCTGCTGGCCGGGATCGCCGCCATGATGCGGTACGTGCTGCCCTGGGTGCTCGTCCACATCGCGCGGTCCCAGGAGCTGCTCGTGCTCTTCGGGGTGGCGTACGCGGTGGCGGTCTCGGCCACCAGCGAGTGGCTCGGCTTCAGCTCCGAGGTCGGTGCCTTTCTTGCGGGAGTGTCGCTCGCCTCCACCCCGTACCGGGATGCCCTGGGTGCCCGTCTCGTCTCGCTGCGCGACTTCCTGCTGCTGTTCTTCTTCCTTGACATGGGCGCGAAGCTGGAGTTCGTCAACGCGGCACAGCAGGTCGGCGAGGCTGCGATCTTCTCGGTCTTCGTCCTGGTGGGGAATCCGCTCATCGTCATCCTGATCATGTCGGCCTTGCGGTACCCCGTGAAGGTGGGGTTCCTCGCCGGCCTCACGGTCGCGCAAATCTCGGAGTTCTCGCTGATCCTCGCCGCCCTGGGGCTGAGCCTGGGACACATCTCCACCTCGACGGTAAGCCTCATCACGCTCGTCGGGCTCATCACCATCAGCGGGTCGACCTACCTCATCCTGTGGTCGCACGAGCTCTACGCCCGCCTCGAACGCTGGCTCCGCATCTTCGAGCGCAGCGGCAGCCGCATCCCCCTCGCGGAGGAGCTCGACCGCGAGGTGGACACCATCATCTTCGGGCTGGGCCGGTTCGGGGGGAACCTCGCTGACCGTCTCGCCCGGTTGGGCCACCGGGTCCTGGCCGTGGACTTCGATCCCCGGCAGGTGACGGAGAACCCGGGGGTGACGGTCGTGTTCGGCAGCGCGGAGGACGCCCACCTTCTCGATACCCTGCCCCTCACACGCACCCGCTGGGTGATCAGCACCATACCCTCGCGGGAGACGAATCTCGCCCTGCTCCACTTCCTGCACCAGCGCCACTACCGCGGCCGCATCGCCCTCACCGCCCACACGCCCCGTGACGCCGCGGCCCTCCGGGCCGCCGGCGTCGACCTGGTGCTGGAGCCCTTCACCGCGGCCGCAGAAGCGGCCACCGAGCGCCTGGCCGCCTTCCTCTCCGCCGACGACGACCAGCGCGGGTAGCGCGGAGGCGCCATCGGCGCCGCCACCGGAACGCCGTCACGAAGCGCGGCGCCGGCCCTCGACGAGTGCGAGCGCGGCGGGGACTCCGCCCGGGCTCAGGTCGCGGCCCGGGGACTCCACACACAATCCCCACGGCAGGGTTGCGGCAACCCGAGCCCGTCGAGCTGTGATCGCCGTTACATTCCGTCCCATCCGGCTCGCCGGGTTGCCGTCCACCGCCGGATGGCCGTGCGCGACCGGAGCCCGCGCGGACGCATTGTCCGCTCAGCACAGCAGGGAGGATGACCCATGACAGGAACGATCACGCCCGGTCGACGGAGGCTGGCGGGAATCGCAGTCGCGATCCCGCTGTCCCTCGGCCTGGGGGTCGGCGCCGTGGCCGACGACGTGCACCACCAGCCAGTCCTCGAGGCAGCGGACCCGAACCTGATGTTCGAGGTGGACGGCCACACCTTCAAGGACCTCAACCGCAACGGCGCCCTCGACGACTACGAGGACTGGCGCCTGCCGGTGGAGCAGCGCGTGACCAATCTGGTGTCGCAGATGACGCTGGCCGAGAAGGCCGGCCTGATGCTCATCGACACCCTCAATTCCGGGTGCGGCGGGGCGGTGGTGGATCCGGCCACTCGGTTCTTCACCAAGGAGAACATGCACCGGTTCATCTTCCGCAACCCGATCGACTCCACGCCGAACTGCGCACTCGCGACCCCGGTGGTGACCGCCTACGAGGCCGCGACCTTTACCAATGCGGTGCAGGCGAAGAGCGAGGCCACCCGCCTCGGCATTCCGTCTCTGTTCAAGTCCAACGCCCGCAACCACATCGACCCCGACGCCCGCACCGGCATCAACGTCTCGGCGGGTGCCATGTCGGCCTTCCCCAAGGAGGCCGGCATCGCCGCCGCCCTCGGCGAGGGTGACATGGACGTGGTGGAGCAGTTCGCCAGCGTCATGGGCGAGGAGTGGTCCTCCTTCGGCCTGCGCGGAATGTACGGCTACATGGCCGACCTCTCCACCGACCCCCGCTGGTACCGCGTCCACGAGACCTTCACCGAGGACGCCGACCTGGCCGCCGACATCATGCGGACGCTCGTCCAGAACCTCCAGGGCCCCGTCGACGCCGCCGGCGTCTCGCTCACCCCGGAGACCGACGTCGCCCTCACGATGAAGCACTTCCCCGGTGGTGGCCCACAGGAGCTCGGCCTCGACCCGCACTACGCGCACGGCAAGACGCAGGTCTACACCCCGGGCGGTTTCGAGAACGCCCTGAAGCCGTTCAGGGCCGCCATCGACGCCGGAGTCTCGGCGATCATGCCCTACTACGGCGCCCCGATGAACGTGACGTACCAGGGAACGACCTTCCAGCAGACCGGCTTCGCGTTCTCGGAGGAGATCGTCACCTGGCTGCTGCGCGAGCAGCTCGGCTTCCGGGGCTACGTCAACTCCGACACCGGCATCATCAACGACCGGGCGTGGGGCCTCGAGACGGCCACCGTGCCGCAGCGCGTCGCGGCCGCCATCAATGGTGGTACGGACACCCTGTCCGGCTTCAACACGGTCCAGACGATCCTCGACCTCGTCGCCGCGGGCCAGGTGTCCGAGGCCCGGGTGACGGAGGCCGCCGTGCGACTGCTCACCCCGATGTTCCAGCTGGGGCTCTTCGAGGACCCCTACGTCGACCGCAGCGTCGCGGCCGCGACCGTGGGCGCGAGCCAGGACGTCGGCCTCGACGTGCAGCGCAAGTCGATCGTCCTGCTGAAGAACGGTGAGGGCCAGGGCAGGAGCCTCGGCAACACCCCGCTGCCGCTGAAGGCGGGCTCGCGCGTCTACCTGCTGGGGGCCTACAACGCCGACCAGGTGGATGACTACGGCTTCACGATCATCAACGGCAACGACCCCGCGTTCGCTCCCGGCACCGGGGCCGCCCGCAGGGCGGATGTCGCCGTGATCAACGTGACGGCGTCCTCCACCAAGCTGGTCCCCGGCACCAACGTCCGGGCGTCCGCCGCCTACCGCAGCAACTTCACCGGCACCGGGTGGTACACCCCCAACCCCGAGGGCATGACCAAGCCTGCCACGTTCAACGGGGCCACCAAGATGACGGACAGCGACTTCTACGCCATCGGCGGCATGGACCCGGCCTACGGCGTCAACCCCATTGTCATGCCCGGTGTGCCCGGGCTCGACGGGATGAGCCCGTGGGGCGCCTCCGACCGGTGCGTCCACGACGCCACGGTGATCGACGGCGTGAACCAGAACCTCAATGTCCCGAACCCGACACCCGCCTGCACGGACAACACCCTGCGGTTCGGGGGCTCGCTCCCCTGGGAGGCCGGCGTCCTGGACTTCACCGGAATGGCGCGGTCGCAGTCCTGGGTGATCTCCCCGTCTCTCGACCAGATCCAGCGGGCGATGCAGGAGGCCGGCTCCAAGGACACCGTGCTGCACATCTACTTCCGGCAGCCCTACGTCCTCGACAAGGCCAGCGGCCTGCAGAAGGCGGGCGCCATCGTCGCCGGCTTCGGCACCACCGACACCGCGCTGTTCGACGTGCTCTCCGGCAAGGTCGCCCCGCAGGGCAGAATGCCCTTCGCCCTCGCGAACAACGTGACGGCGATCTCCACCCAGGCACCCGACCAGCCCGGCTACGCGCCCAGGGACACGCTCTACCCGTTCGGGTGGGGTCTGACCTACTAGCGGTCCGCGGGCCGGACCTCCAGCGGCCCCCCGTGCACCACGTGTTGAGGACCCGTCCCGCACTCGCGGGGCGGGTCCTCCGCCACCCGGATCAGGCCGACAGCCCCACCATCGCGGCGCTACGTTCCCACAGGTCCCGGGCGAGGGCGTCGTCGCAGAACCGCGCGTGCAGCTCCCGGGCGTGCAGGATGTTGGCGAGCTTCGAATCGCCGTAGGCCTTCTCGGGGCTGTAGCGTGCCGCGTTGCCGAGGTCGTTCAGGTCGAGGCTGCCGAACCGCTTCGCCGCCACGGAGGACGTGTTCACCACGGCCGCGCCGCTGGCCAGCAGGGTGTCCATGAGAAGTGCCGTCAGCAGGAAGGGTGCGAGGTGGTTCACCTGCAGGGTCTTCTCGAATCCGTCAACGGTGAGCGTTCGCTTCCCGAAGATCCCGCCGGCGTTGTTGGCGAGCACGTCGATGCGCTCATGACACCCGGCGAGCGCGGCGGCGAGGGCACGGACGTCGTCGAGCCGCGCGAAGTCGGCCACGTGGTGCTCCACCCCGAGCTCGCCGGCGAGGGCGCGCGTCTTCTCCGGCGAACGGCCGACGACGACGACGCGATGCCCGTCGGCGTGCAGGCGGCGGGCGGCCGCGGCGCCGATCCCGTCACTGGCGCCGGTGATGACGATGGTGCGCATCCAGCCCTCCGGTCTCGTGGAGCGTCAGGATAACGCGATGCCAGCCGCCACCGCCGCGTCCGCGAACGCGGCGGCCAGGCTGTCCACTGTCTCGTGGGCGTTCAGCCCGCTCGGGTTGGGCACCACCCAGAGCACCGCGCCGGCGAGGTCCTCGGCCTGCCGTCCTGCGGTGGCCCGCGGCCGCCGGAAGGCGGTGCGGTAGGCGGTGATACCCGCGACCGCCACCACCCGGGGACGGTACTCGGCGACGAGCCGCTCGAGACGGGCGACGCCGTCGCGGAGCTGGGTGGCCGTGACCTCGTCCGCCCGGGCGGTCGCGGAGGGGTGGAGGTTCGTGATGCCGATGCCGCGGTCGATGAGATGGGCGCGGTCCGCGGCGGAAAGTCCGGCGGAGGCGTCGATCAGGTGGTCGGTCAGTCCTGCTGCGAAGAGGGCGGGATAGAAGCGGTTTCCCGGCCGGGCGAAGTGCGCCCCGGTGGCGCCGGACCAGAGACCGGGGTTGATCCCCACGATCAGGAGGCGGATCCCTGGCCCGATGACGTCGGGGACGGTGCGCCCGTAGGCGGCCCGGAGTTCCGCCCTGCTGGGTCGCATGCCCCAAGGCTGCCACAGGCGCCGGAGCCGTTCAGTAGATGAAGATCGGGATCCAGTGCGGGTTGTGGGCGTGGATGATTGCAAGGAAGACGATGACGTCGAAGAGGAGGTGCACCACCACCACGTAGGTCAGCGACTTGGTCCTGGTGAAGATCCAGCCCTGCAGGAGCGCGAAGGGGATGGTCAGCAGCGGCCCCCAGGCGCGGTAGCCGAGCTCCCACAGGAACGACACGAAGATGACCGCCTGCAGGAGGTTGGCGGTCCACACCCCGAAATGGCGCCGGAGCAGCGCGAAGCACGTGACGATGAAGAACAGCTCGTCCCACAGGCCCACGAAGTTGACCCCGAGGAAGAAGCGGACCAGTTCACTGGTGGTGGTGATGTGTGGCCAGTTCTGGTAGGCGCCAGAGCGGATGAAGTAGAACGGCAGGATCGCCCAGCCGAGCAGCGGGACCGCGATCACGTACGCCTTCTGCATCGGCAACCAGGGCTGGCCGGTGCGCCACGGGAACGTGATCGCGTGCCGGCGGTAGACGAGACGGTCCACCGCGAGCGGCACCACGAAGGCGAGTGTGAGAACCGCCCCGATCGTGAGGAACCTGTCCCAGCTGACGTCAGCCTCCACCGAGGTGGAACTCACGATGGCGACTCCCAGCCCGATGAGGGTGAGGTCCTTGCCCAGTTCGCGATCCACGAGCC
>JALHDK010000020.1:14261-22173 GCA_022838965.1 Actinomycetales bacterium
ACGAGCCACGCGGCGAGGACGCTGACCAGCAGGACGGCGTGCCCCCAGCCCGGGAGCAGCAGGGCGAACAGCAGGAGCGCGGACAGTGAGACGCCCGCCGCGGGGAGCAGTTTCAGCGCGGGGACGGACACGGCACCAGCTTGCCAGACGCGAGATGGGCACCGGCGACGTGCTCCGGGCGTCCGCCGCCGATAAGTGCCGGGTTGACCCTCCCCCGATTCAACCGCCCCACGGCACCTCGGGTGACCGGTGGAAGTCCACGTCCTGAGCCTGCAACCGCACTTCCTGGGCGGCCAGCCGACCCTGGAAGTCGCTCCACGTGCGCCGGCTCTGCAGGCTCCAGCCGACCTCGGCCATCGCGATGATGCGGGGGAACATGAGCGACTCGAGTTCGTTCTCGGTGCGGACGAGCGCGGTCCACATCACCGCCTCAACGCCGACGAGGTCGTCCTCCCCCACACCGGCAACTTCGGTGGCCGGATCCCAGTCGTAGGCATCCTTCGTGCTCGTCTCGCCCGCCCAGTCAATACCGAGCGAATCGCCCACGTCGTGTTTCATGTCAAGGTAGGCGCGATTCGCGGGAGACATGATGAGCGGTATGCCGGCAGCGGCCGCCTGCGGTGCAAATCCTTCCGTGACGTTCCAGTGCTGCAGAATCGCGCCTTCGGGCAGCTCGGCAGCGACGGCCTCCTCCCACCCGACCACGAGCATGTCATGGTCACGGACCTGTTCGGCCGCGAAAGTCCAGAACTCCGCGAAGGCGTCGGGTGGCGTCCAGAACGCCTCATCTCCACCGAGGTGGAAATAGGGCCCGGGCGTGATGGCAGCGATCTCGGCGATGACATCCTCGACGAACCAGCGGCTCTCCTCATCACCGGGGCACTGTCCCGTGTTGAGGTCGTTGCCCTGACCGGGGCAGGAGAGCTCCGGATACGCCGCGATGGCCGCACCCATGTGTCCAGGCATGGTGATCTCCGGCACCACGATGATGTACCGGCTCGCCGCGTACTCCACAATCCGCTCGTAGTCATCCTTTGTCAGGTAGTGGTGCTCCTCGCCGTCCGGGCGGGGGGCGGTCAACTGGGGCCAGGTGTCGATCGCCATCCACCACCCCTGGTCGTCGGACAGGTGCAGATGCAGCCGGTTCATCTTGTACTGCGCGATGATGTCGATGTACCCGAGGATCGCCTCCACGTCGACGAAGGGACGTCCGGGTTCGAGCATCAGTCCGCGCCACTCAAAGCGTGGAATGTCACGCACCGTGCCGCACGGGAGCACCCACGGGCCGGGTTGCACCGTGGACTGCTTGATGGACGGGGGGAGCGCCTGGAGGAGGGTCTGAACACCGTAGAAGAGCCCTGCTGGTTCATTCGCCTTCACGACCACCCCGTCGCGTGTCACGGCAAGGGTGTAGCCCTCACTCCCCAGCCCCTCGTCGGGCACGTCCAGCGTCTGCAACGTGACGTGCGGACCGCTCGCCATTCGTTGCTGCACGACGGCGAGTCGCCACCCCGTTGCAGGGGCGAGCGCCTCCGAGAGATACTGGCCGATCTCGAGCACCTCGGGAGACGCGTCATTCACCGCCACGGTCGTGTCGGGCGTCAGAGTGAAGGTCCCGCGGTCAGCCTCGACTTCGGCGGGCCGCGGAACAATCCCCTCGAAGGTGGCCTCGGACGGTGCCGTTGGCCCTGCCGCCAGCATCCACAGCATGGCACTCGCCACCAGGGTGGCTACGGCGCCGAGGACAACCGCGACTTTGAAACCTAGCCGGTCCACGGGGTCAGGTTGCGGCCTCTCCGGCGTCGACTGGGCTCACCGAGCCCACCGCGATGGCGCTCGACACCAGTTGAAGGCGGGTGACCATGCGCTGGTCGAGCTGGTTGGGAGGCCAGCAGGTGTAGGACGTGAGCTGCACAACATCCGGACTCGGGCTGGCCCGGTAGATGTACTCCTCAGCGCCGTTGTCGGTGTCGATCAACGTGTAGGCCGACCCATCCTCCGCCGGGACCACCTCGAAGTCGTACCGGTTGACCATGTCCTCGTAGTTCGGGTCAGGTGTCCAGATCGTGAGCCGATCACCGACCGCCATGGCTCCGGCAGCGCCTCCGATCCGGCCTTCGAACACCTCACCGTTCAACTCCACGCCGCCCTCGATCTCCAGGACGTTGTGCACTCCGATCACCAGCTCGGCGGGCGAGGTGATGTTGTCGATCACGGCGCCGTACATGAGAAGCCGTGCTCCGTCCCGGGGATCCTCGAAGGCCGTCAGGCGAACCACATGACGATCTCCCGGGGACGGTGGCTGGTACGTCCCGCCGTAGAACTGGTTGTACTTGGAGTCGGCTGCACGGACGTCGTCAGAACTGCGGTCGCTCAGATACTGGATGTCGATCGCTCCGACGAAGTCACCGTGTCCGAACCAAGCCGGGTCGAGAGGTTCGGGTGTACCCGCAAGGTACGCGTCACGGTCGGCGAGTGCGGCCGCATCCGGGGTGCGAGTGTCCAGCGCGGAGGCGGTGGTGGGAGCAGTCGGTTCCTCCTCAGGCGAGCTGCATCCTGCCAGGACGAGCGCGAGGGCGACGATCGTGCTGGCGATGGCACGCTGACGTGTGGACATGGTGACTACTCTCAGTTTCGGAATGCCCGTACGTCAAGCCAGCCCGCTCGCTGACGATTGGCCGCCGCCGGACATGCAGCAGTCTCGGGTGCCGAAAGAGACCCGAGACTGCTGAAACCCCTGAAGATCAGAGGGTCGGGAGGACGCGCGACGGCGGGCTGGGCTTCGCCGTGGCTGGCTTGCTTGGGGACGGCTTCGACGGCTCGGTCTTGGAGGGCCTGTCACGATCGCGATCACGGTCCCGGTCGCGATCCTTGCCGTCGTGGCAGGGCGGCGCGTACTTCGGGTACTCCTTGTCGCACTTCTTGTCGCACTTCGAGTAGTGCGAGTCCTTGCAACCGCCGTCGTAGTTGTTCGAACCGCCCGCGTAGACTGTGGACGGCAGAACGACGAGCGAAACAGTCATTGCCGCTGCGGCCAGTGCCCGCTTTACGTTCATGAGTCTTACCTCTCCCCCCAGATGTTCTGGTGACGTGATCACACTAGCGAGATTGGGGTCAGCATGTCGAATCTTCGACGGTGACTTCCGCATTTCGGGCTCCGGGTGTGACACGCACCCGGGTCGGCAGGGGTTGCTCGGTGCCGGTCTCCAGCACCGCTCTGATCGTGTGTGATTCTCCCGGGCCGAGGATCACTGTCGTTCCCACGACGTCCATCTGGTCATGGGTGTAGAACCCCATCATGTCCGCCTCCGCACCATCGACCGTGAGGCTGTCGATCCAGCCGTATGCCGGACTGTAGATGAGCACATTCGTCTGGACGGCGCCCGGCGTGAGCCAGCCGCCGCCGGACAGGTAGGGCGGGAACTCGCTGGACTCGGGAGGAGCAGTCGATGCGATGTCGACCGTCACGCTCAGCTCCCGCACGCCGCCCGCCAGGCATTGCGTGCGCTCAACGGTGACGGAGTAGTCCAGGTAGTAGGACATCTTCGTGGCCGATCCATCATTCAGGTACACCCCCACGATCGGGGTCCCGTCGTCCTCCCCGCGCAGCTCGCCGCTCAGGACCGTACCCGAGAGCAGTGCCTCCTCGTTCGGGTCCGCCGACCACACGAGCAGGCGTCCCTCGTCGGCGGAGGTGTCAAGCGCGGCGATCGCGGCCGAGACGTCGATGCCACCTTCCATCAGCGCATCGAACACTGCCTCAGCCGCATCGGCGAAGAACTCGTTGTGGGCGGCGGGATCGGGTTCGTCAATGTAGATCTGGTTCAGGAGGATCTGCGAGGCATTCGTGCCGTCCAGCACGGTCCCGTTGGGGAGCGTCACCGGACCAGTCGCACCCAACACATGTTGGAGGGCAACCGGATCCACGGAGAGGACCCCGTCGACTCGCTCGCCCTCATTCCGAAGCCAATGAGCGCGCATGATCTCAGCGGCGCGCGGGAAGTCGGGGGTGAGCACCGCGTCCACACCGAAGGTGACGAGCCGATCCGTGAAGAGCTCCTCCTCGTCGGCACTGAGGGGCAGGATCGGGGTCTCCGAGTAGAACTCCCCGCCGCCGTGCCGCTCGCTCAACTCGATGCGACCGTCATTCGCGGTCACCAGCATCCAGACACCCGTGTGCCCACCCGTGGCGCGGATCTCTGCGGGGCTCTGGGTGACGAGAATGTACTGCCGTTGTCCGTACGCCCCCAACATGGTCGGCAACAACTGCGCGGCGCGCGACGCCGTCGCCGTGGTCATCGCCAACTCATCCACCATCTCACGGAGCTCCTCGACCGGGGCGGCCACCCGGTCGACCACGCGTCCGGTGTCAACACGAGCGAGCTCGCTCGCGGCGGCTTGCACGGCATCATCGCCAGCCACCACATTCGGTCCGATCTCGATGAAGGGACGCAGATTGAGCTGGCCGCCCTGGGGAAGCAGCACGTCTGGATCCAGCAACTCCACCGCTTGCGCGAGCGAGGGCAGGGCATCCGTTGCCAGCGAGTCCACCACCGCGGCAACCGTCTGCACCGCTCCCACCGAGGGCCCCGCCCACGGAACGCGGGCCGCCAGCCACCAGTGCGGACCGGAGGTCGACTCCACCGCAGCAGCCGTTTGTTCCTGCAAGGTGGACAGTGAGGCGTTCACAGCCTCGGCGTCACCGGCGAGGACCCTGGTCTTCAGCTCCCGCACCGTTGCAGAGGCCGACTCCAGATTCGCCTGCGCGCTCCGGGCGTCCAGCAGGACCATCAGCGCCGCCGTCGCCAGGACCACCACAACGGCGCCCGTGACCGCGGCCACCCAGCGACCCCATCGCCGGCGTGCGCGCCGACTGTGCTGTGCCGGAGGAAGCGAGGACGTCACGCCAAGAGCCACCATGTCAGCCTAATGGATGCCTCTGCCACCACTGTCGTTCGCAGTGCCCGCCCCTCCACCACAGGGCAGAGGCCGCCACGCTAGATCACCAATCGCTGGATCGCGCGGAACCGCTCACCCTCCGCCACCTCGAGAAGTTCGAACAACACCATCTCCGTGCTGGTGACACTCCCTCCCAGCGAGCGGATCCGGTCCAGACCGATGAGCTTGTTGGCCTCCGTGCGGGAGGAGACCGCATCCGCGACCACCTCCACGACGTGGCCGCGGAGCAGCAGGTCACGGGCGGTCTGGTAGACGCATACGTGGGTCTCAATCCCGACAAGCAGCACCCGCCGGCGCCCCAGCGCCTCCAGACGCTCGAGGAACAGGGGGTTGCCACAACAGCTGAACGTGCGCTTCGGAAGGGGCACCTCGCCGTCGAGCAGACTCGCCACCTCCGGGATCGTGGGACCCAGCTTCTCCGGGACCTGTTCGTTCCAGATGATGGGGATGCCCAGCACCTGGGCCCCCCGCACCATGCGAACGAGATTCGCCGTCAGGACGTCGTGGCCGTGCATCAACCCGGCCAGCTTCCCCTGCACGTCGACGAGGACGAGGACGGTGTTCTCCACTGGCTTCATGCTGACCTCCTGACCCCACCGACGGTGCGCCTCCTGGCCCCGCCGCCCATGAGAAGCCTCTCATCCACGTCTTCGCCGCGCCTCATCTCCCGGCGGCACCGTGGGGGAGGGCGAGAGACGCGGGAGATCTGGAGGACCCGTCATGGTGAGGAGCACGTGGATCGTGACGGGCAGCCTCGCCGTCCTCGTCAGTGCCGGGGGCGTCGCAGCCGCGCTGGCGGAGGATCGCCCCGACCGGGAACTGGACGCCGTCGTCGTCCTCGCGACCCCACCCCCCGCCGATCCGACGCCGGAACCTGCGGACCGGGCGACGGCGCCCACCGCCGCCCCTCCAGCCCCGACGAGCGTCCCGGCGCGGCCGGTCCCGGTCGAGTCGGCCGCCTCCCCGGCGTCGGGCTCCAGTGCCCCCACCGCGGACTCCGCGGACTGAACTCCCCCGCACCGCCGGCGCGACGGATGCACCGCGGCTAACCTCGACCTCGTGACCGACAAGGCCCTGCAGCACCGCATCATCGCGGAACTTGAGGTGGTGACGGACTTCGACGCGGCCCGCGAGGCCGAACGACGCATCCGGTTCCTGGCCGAGTACCTCGCGTACAGCCGCACGAGGGGCCTCGTGCTCGGAATCTCCGGTGGCGTGGACTCGACGGTCGGGGGCAGGCTGTGCCAGCTGGCCTGCGAGCGGGTGCGGGCCGCGGGAGGGGACGCCCGTTTCGTGGCCCTGCGCCTGCCGTACGGAACCCAGGCGGACGAGCACCACGCCCGGCAGGCACTCGCCTTCATCCAGCCGGACGAGGTGTACACCGTCAACATCCACACCGCGACCGAGGCCCTGTGGGACGCGCTGCTGGGTGCGGGTCTGCCGCTGACCGGCGTGAACGACGACTTCGTGAAGGGGAATGTCAAGGCCCGCCAGCGCATGATCGCGCACTACGCCGTGGCCGGCGCCCGGAACATGCTGGTGGCCGGGACCGATCAGGCGGCCGAGGCCGTCGTCGGTTTCTACACCAAGTTCGGCGACGGCGCCGCGGACGTCACCCCCCTGTTCGGTCTGCCGAAGCGGCGGGTCCGCGACCTCGGGCGGCACCTCGGCGCCCCCGAGGAGCTGGTGGCGAAGGTCCCCACCGCCGATCTCGAGGACGACAAGCCGCTCATCCCCGACGAGGTGGCGCTCGGGGTTGGCTACGACGCCGTCGACGACTACCTCGAGGGCCACGACATCGCCGCGGCGGACGAGGCGACGATCCTGGGCTGGTACCACCGCACGGCCCACAAGCGTGCCCTGCCGGTCACGCCCGCCGGGTGGGAGGCACGCCGGCCGAGCGGCGGGATACCCTACCCCCGTACCCCATAGAGCGCGGCAGCACCACTGACCTAAGTCCCTATCCTCCCGCGATGTTCCGCGTGCTGCTGGGACCTTCGACCCGCACGTGGGGAACGGGCCGCCCGCAAGATGGTGGGCAATGGTCCACCGAACCGAGGGGACCACGACTCACTGACGGAGATTCCATGACAACCACCGCCACCACGTCGCACGCCGTGACCACGCCCCTTGCCACCCAGGAGGACATCGTCACCCGCCCGGCCGTCCGCAAGGTGCTGGCCGTCGGCCGCATCGTCATCGGCTGGACCTTCCTCTGGGCGTTCCTCGACAAGCTGTTCGGCCTGAACTTCGCCACCCCGTCGCAGGCGGCCTGGATCAACGGCGGAACGCCGGCACAGGGGTTCATCTCACGGATCGAGGGCCCCTTCGCCAGCTTCTTCCAGATCTTCAACAACACGTTCGGGGACTGGTTCTTCATGTTCGGCCTGCTGGGCATCGGCGTCGCGATGATCGCCGGCGCCGGACTGCGCATTGCCGCCGCCGGCGGGACGCTCCTCATGCTGTTCATGTTCATGGCCGAGATCCCCGCTGCCACGACCTTCGTCGACGGCGAGCTCGTCCGGGGTTCCACCAACCCCATCGTTGACTCCCACTGGCACGAGGCGCTCCTCCTGATCATCGCGGCCGTCACGCTGGCCGGCGACACCTGGGGCCTCGGAAAGTGGTGGGCGAACAGGCCCATCGTGCGCAGGAACCCGTGGCTCCGCTGACCTGACACGCCAGGGGCCCGCACTCCAGCCCGGCGTGCGGGCCCCTGCGCCACTCCGGCGGGGCGTCGGCCGGCCGGTGGCGGGCGGAAGGATGCGAACCCCCTGAACCCCGTCCCCCGGTCGAACTAGGATCTGAGTCACAGTTCGACAACCTGGCGGTGATGAACATGCGGACGATGGAACGGCTGACGAGCGCCTACCGGAACGCCCGGGTCGAGGAGTTCGACGAGAACTCGAAGTACATCATCCTCAGTGACTGTCACCGGGGCGACGGATCCATG
>JALHDK010000246.1 GCA_022838965.1 Actinomycetales bacterium
CGAAGGTCTTCGAGGATTTCGTCTGCACGGCCCTCGGACGGGCGCTGGTGGGACGCGCCGGTGGGTCCGTCAGGACGCAGGACCCGTGGGCGCTGGACGTCGCCGGCGCCGTGGGGATGAAGCCGGACCTCGTCTGGTACGCCGACGACGACGGCGCCCCGCTGCCCGGGCGACGTGCGGCGGGCCGGCCGGCCGCCGTCGTCGACGCCAAGTACAAGGCCGAGAAGCCCGCAGGGTTCCCGAACGCGGACGTGTACCAGATGCTCGCCTACTGCACCAGGCTCGGCCTGCCGGTGGGCTGGCTGGTGTACGCGAAGGGCAACGAGGCGGGCGCGACGCACGAGGTCGTGGGGGCGGGCATCGAGGTCCGGGCTCGCGTCCTGGATCTCGCGCTCCCGCCCCCGGCTCTTCTCGCCCAGGTGGAGGCACTTGCGGCACAGATCGTCGCCCGGCCTCGATGAGCACCGGACGTGCAGAAGTGGCATCGGTGCGCGTGCTAGAGTTGCATCACGAACTGTGCTGAACACACATTAAGCTGATGAGAGCGGGTCCAAGCGATGCCATCCGACGGATCCTACATCCCGCGCCACATCGACCGAGCGCTCGACGTACTGCTGTCCGAGCTCCCTGCACTGATGCTGACAGGCCCACGTGGTTGCGGCAAGACCACCACCGCGCTGCGCCGGGCGGCGGCGGTGATGCGCCTGGACCGCCCTGACGAGGCGGGTGCGTTCCGTGCGGCGCCGGACGCTGTCCTCGCCGCCCAGGCCACACCCGTGTTGATCGACGAGTGGCAGGTCGTTCCCGAGTCGATGGGCGCCGTCAAGCGCGCTGTTGACGCAGGCTCTGGCGCAGGCCGCTACCTGCTCACCGGCAGCGTGCGGGCACGGCTGGACTCCGCGGGCTGGCCGGGGACCGGCCGTGTCGTGCCCCTCGCCATGTACGGCCTCACGGTCGGTGAACTGGAACGACGTCGCGAGGCAGCGGATGCCGTGGACCGGCTGTTCAGCGGGGACAACCCTGCTGTCGGCACCCTTGAATCCGCTCCCACGCTCGTCGACTACGTGGACCACGCGCTCCGCGGAGGCTTCCCCGACGCCGTGGGACTCGGCGACTTCGCCCGTTCCACTTGGTACGAGGGGTATGTCGACCAGCTGGTCCGGCACGACGTCGCCGACCTCGCCGACGTCCGTTCCCCGGCCGGGCTGGCGGCACTGCTGCGAGCCGTCGCGCTCAATACCGCCGGCCTGCCCACACTGACTACCCTCGCCGACGCCGCCGGACTCGACCATCGCACCACCAAGTCCTACCTCGACCTGCTCGAGGACCTGCGCGTCATTGACCGAATCCCCGCGTGGACGACCAATCGCCTCAGCCGCATGGTGAAGACGCCGAAGTACTACGTTCTGGATCCGGGGCTGGCTGCCCACTTGTCCGGCGACAGTCGCGCCGGGACACTCAGGAGCGCAGATCGGCTCGGCCGGCTCATGGACACATTCGTTCTCGCCCAGCTTCGGCCACTTCTGAAACTCGCGGTTCCCTCCGTCAGTGCCCATCACCTACGGCATGCCAACCAGACGCGCGAGGTTGACCTTGTCCTCGAATCGGCCGCAGGCCGTGTGGTTGGGATCGAGATCAAGGCCGCCAGCACTGTGGACCCGCGGGAAGTGAGGCACCTCGCGTGGCTGCGTGACCAGATCGGAACAGACTTCCATCGGGGAGTCGTGCTTCACACCGGGTCATCCGTGTTCCCGGTCGGGGACAGGCTCTGGGCGATGCCGATCGCCGCTCTGTGGCAGTGACGCACGGAAGGAGCTCCCCACCGTGACGTGCGGCCGGCCGGCCGCCGTCGTCGTCGTCGTCGAAGTGTGGATCTTGGGCTCCACCCGTCCGACCTCGTGGCCCAGGTGGACGCGCTCGCGGCACAGATCTCAGCTGCGCGCGGTGCCTCGTTGTGAAGGCTCAGCGCCGGCACGAGAACACGTCCGGCGGTACTCGTCGGTCCTCCTTGAGCGCGATGATCTCGTCGAGGTGGGCAGCCGCCGTCTCGTCGGCTCTCATCTCATCGAGCACCGGCTCGACCGCCGACCGGATCGCCGCGAGTTCATCGCTCGTGAGTTCGATGAACGTCAGCGGCGACGAGCAGATCCCTTCACGCAACGCGCCGGACAGCTCGTCCTCCTGGCGGGTGATCTCCATCTGTTGGGGGAGGGTGGCTCTGGCCGTTTCCATGAGTGCGCGCTGATGGTCAGGGCTCAGCGCCTCGAGCGACGCCGTGTTGGCGAGGAGGACGAGGGGGCGCGGCCACAGGTTGAGATTGGTCGTGAATGACTGGGCGGACCCCTGGTAGCTGTTGCCGACCACCGCGCCGGTATGCGCGACCAGTCCGTCCAGTCCGTCCAGCGGGTTGCTCTCCCTGCCCTGGACGGCCTCGGCCGCCGGCGCCGGAATGTCCTCCGGTTCGGCATGGCGCGATTGGGTCCAGCGCTGGTACAGGGCCGGGGCGTTGGGCGGGATGTCTTCCGGGCTGGCCTCTTGCAGCTGCTCCATCAGCGTGTACAGGGAC
>JALHDK010000021.1 GCA_022838965.1 Actinomycetales bacterium
GGCTGGTGTCGACCTTCGTGTCCTACTGGTTCTCCGACAGGATCGCGCTGGCGGCGATGCAGGCCCGCCCCGTCTCGGAGGTCGAGGCCCCGCAGATTCATGCGATGGTCCGGGAGCTCGCCATGCGTGCCGGTCAGCCCATGCCGCGCATCTACGTCTCCCCGACGGCCGCACCGAACGCGTTCGCGACCGGGCGGAACCCCACCAACGCGGCCGTGTGCGTGACACGGGGAATCCTGGAGATCCTCGAGCCCCGCGAGCTGCGCGCGGTTCTGGGCCACGAGCTCATGCACGTCTACAACCGGGACATCCTGACCTCCTCGGTCGCGGCCGCCCTCGCCGGGATCATCACCTCGATCGCCCAGTTCATGTTCTTCTTCGGCGGGCGGAGGGACGGCGGCAATCCGTTCGCCGGTCTCCTCATGGTTATCCTCGCCCCCATCGCGGCCACGCTGATCCAGCTCGGCATCTCGCGGACGCGGGAGTTCGACGCCGACGAGGACGGCGCGCGCCTGACCCAGGATCCGCTCGCCCTGGCGTCGGCTCTCGCGAAACTCGAACGGGGCACACGGCAGCGCCCGCTCGCACCGACCCCCGCCACGGAGTCGATGTCGCACATGATGATCGCCAACCCCTTCCGGGGCGGTGGTGGCATCACCAGGCTGTTCGCCACACACCCGCCGATGGAGGAGCGCATCGCGCGGCTGGAGAAGATGGCGGGCTACTGACCTCAGCGGTAGTTGACGAACTGCAGCGCGGCGTCCAGGTCGGCCTCGCGCAGCAGTGCGATCACCTGCTGCAGGTCGTCGCGTGACTTCGAGCTGACGCGCACCTCGTCACCCGTCACCTGGGTGCGCACCCCCTTGGGACCCTGGTCGCGGACCAGCCGGGTGATCTTCCGGGCCACGTCCTGGCTGATCCCCTGGCGGAGTGCCCCCACGAGCCGGTACTCCTTGCCCGAGGGTTTCGGCTCCCCGTCCCCGAGGTCGATCGCCTTGAGCGAGACCCCCCGCCGGATCAGCTTCGTCTGGAATACGTCCAGGATCGCCTTCACCCGCTCGGGTGAGTTGGCGACCATGAGGATGGTGTCTCCGGTCCAGGCGATGGATGCGCCCACGCCCTTGAAGTCATAGCGCTGCGCGATCTCCTTGGCGGTCTGGTTGAGGGCGTTGTCCACCTCCTGCCGGTCCACCTTGCTCACGATGTCGAACGAGGACTCGCCGGCCATCACTCACCCCTCCGGTGGTCTTGGTCACGTTGCCGGCCCCGGCGGGCCGCACCAGAACATTCTGCCTGACCATCGTCAGTGACCACCGCCGGAACCTGATAACCTCTCTCTCGCACCACGGTGCACGGCGGGTTTCCCGAGTGGCCAAAGGGAGCTGACTGTAAATCAGTTGCGGAACGCTTCGGGGGTTCGAATCCCTCACCCGCCACTCCGCCCCGATCCTCCCGATCGGGGCGGCGGCGCGCATGCGGCGTCTCCGCGAGTCGGACCGGATTTCCCTTCCCACTGGCGGTCGCGTAAGCTGGTCCGCGCTGCCCCGATAGCTCAGTCGGCAGAGCGTCTCCATGGTAAGGAGAAGGTCAAGGGTTCGATTCCCTTTCGGGGCTCAGGCCGAGGCGATGACCCTCGGCCACGGTGCCGCTCGCGGCACGTGCGGCGGGATAGCTCAGTCGGTAAGAGCGCACGACTCATAATCGTGAGGTCGCGGGTTCAAGCCCCGCTCCCGCTACCGGCATCCAGAGGCGAGACGAGAGATCGAGGAACTGTGGCGAGCAAGACCCAGGACATCCGTCCCAAGATCACCTTGGCGTGCGAGAAGTGCAAGGAGCGCAACTACATCACCAAGAAGAACCGGCGCAACACCCCCGACCGGTTGACGATCACCAAGTACTGCCCGCGCTGCAACGCGCACACCGGCCATCGCGAGACCAGGTGACGCCACCGGCCCTAGGCTGGACCCCGTGACCGAGAATGCAGCCAAACCCACGAGCGTGAATGACGCGCTCGTGGGTTCTTCATATCCGCCCTCCGAGCTCTACGAGGTGTGCGCGGCGAAGATCGCCGAGTTCGCCCTGGCGACGGGTGCCACGAGTCCCCTGCACGTCGACCGGGCCGCGGCCCGGGCCGCGGGCTATCGCGACGTCGTCGCCCCTCCCACCTTCGCGGTCGTGGTGGCCCAGCGGGCGGAGTCCGCGTACATCAACGATCCCGCCTCGGGCGTCGACTTCTCCCGCGTCGTCCACGCGGACGAATCGTTCCAGCACCACCGCCCGATGGTCGCGGGTGACGTCCTCGCCACGACGGTGCACGTCGAGTCCGTCACCCACAGGGGAGGCATCTCGATGGTGACCACCCGCGCCGAGATCGTGGACGCCGACGGCGCGCCGGTCTCGACCGTCCGGTCCACGCTCGCGGTGAGGGGAGAGGGAGCATGAGCACGCCAGCAGTGCAGGCGCAGCCCGGAGACGTTCTCTTCGAGAGGACCGTGGCCGTGGACCGGGCCCGTCTCGTGCGGTACGCCGGGGCCTCGGGTGACTTCAACCCGATCCACTGGAACGAGCGCTTCGCGAAGGAGGTCGGTCTCGACGGCGTCATCGCCCACGGCATGCTGACGATGGGGATCGCCGGGGGGGTTCTCGAGGAGTGGGTCGGGGATCCCGGGCGGATCCTGTCGTACTCGACGAGGTTCTCCCGGCCGGTGCTCGTCCCGGATCCCGGTGAGGCCGTGTTGGTGGTCAGCGGCCGGCTCGGCGCGATCAACGACGACGGGACGCTTCGCGTTGACCTCGCGGTCACCTGCGAGGGCCGTGCCGTGCTCGCCAAGGCCCAGGCCCTGATCGCGCCCTGATCGTCCCCTGACTTGCCGCTGCCCAACCCGGATGCTGCCACGCGGGCGGCGTGGGCGACTTTCCTCGTGTTCGCCGCTGCGGGCCTCGGACTCTCCACGTGGCTCGCCCGCCTCCCCGCCGTCCGGGACTCGCTCGATCTCCGGCCGGCGCAGGTCGGCCTCATCCTGCTGGCCGGTTCCCTCGGATCGACGCTCGCCCTGCCTGCCACGGGCTGGCTGATCGGCCGGATCGGGATCCGGCCGACCGTGCGCGGCGGTGCCGTGGGACTCGCCGTGTTCCTGAGCCTGTCGGCGCTGGCCGTGCAGCGGGGGGAACCGGTGCTGCTCGCGGCGTTCCTGTTCCTCGCGTTCGCGGGCGCAGCGGTCTGGGATGTCGCGATGAACCTTCAGGGCACGCTGGTCGAACAGGCGATGGGGCGAGCCCTCATGCCGCGGTTCCATGCGGGGTACTCGGTGGGGACGATCGCCGGTGCCCTGCTCGGAGCGGGCGCGGCACGGCTCGAGATCCCGCTGACCCTGCACATCCCGGTCGTCACGGTGGCCCTCGCCGCGGCCACGGTGTGGTGGCTGCGCCTGTTCCTCCCGGAGCGGGCGCCGGCGGGGGGACAGGAGCGCCCGTCCGCGCTTGCGGCGTGGGGCGAGCGGCGCACCCTGCTGGTGGGCGTGGTCGTGCTGGCCGCGGGACTCGCCGAGGGCGCTGCGAACGACTGGGTCGCGCTCGCCGTCGTGGACGGCTTCGGTGAGTCGAACGCCACCGGGGCGCTCTCCTTCGCCATCTTCGTCACCTCGATGACACTGATGCGGCTGCTGGGAACCACACTGCTGGAGCGGCATGGCCGGGTTGCCGTGCTGCGGCTGTCGACGGCCGTCGCGATCGGCGGTGTCCTCCTCTTCGCCCTGTCGCCGGTCCTGCCGCTCGCCCTCGTGGGAACGGTGATGTGGGGTGTGGGAGCCGCGCTCGGCTTCCCCGTCGGCATGTCGGCCGCCTCGGACGATCCCGCACGCGCGGCGGTGCGGCTGTCTGTCGTCTCCACCATCGGGTACACCGCGTTCATCGCCGGCCCGCCCCTGCTGGGGCTGCTGGCGGAGGTGTATGGCTACCGTCTGGCGCTGCTGTTCGTCGCCGTGCCGCTGCTGGTCTCGCTCGTCGTCCTCCCCTCCACGCGACCCCACCCTCCGCGCCCCATCCCCCGCGTGCCCGACGGAGGTAGTCTTCCCGCATGAGCCTGAGCTGTGTGGAACCCGAGCCGGCCTCCGGACCCCCGGTCGTCCCCGTGGAGACCCTCGCCCATCCGGGTCCCGCCGGGCCCGCCCCCACGCTCGCCGAGCTCACCACCTTCCACGTGGGCGGGCCGATCGCCACCTACGTCGAGGTCCACTCCGAGGAGGAGTTCATCGCCGCGGTCCGGGCGGCCGATGACGACGGCGTCCCCCTCCTCGTCCTCGGGGGCGGCTCGAACCTCCTCGCGGCGGACGAGGGGTTCCCGGGCGTCGTCGTGCGGGACATGCGCCGCGGCATCCGCGCCGAGTCCTTCTCCACGTGCGCGGGCGCGTCCATGGACGTTCCCGCCGGTCATCCGTGGGATGAGGTCGTGGCCCGGGCCGTGCAGGAGGAGTGGATGGGGATCGAGGCCCTCTCCGGCATCCCGGGCACCACCGGCGCGACCCCGGTGCAGAACGTCGGTGCCTACGGTCAGGAGGTGTCCGAGACCATCTCGTCGGTGCGGGTGTGGGACCGGCTGGAGCGCAGGCCGCGGATGTTCTCGCTGGCCGAACTGCGGCTCGGCTACCGCGATTCACTCCTGAAGCGCTCGTTGCGCGACGCGCGCGTGGGCGGCGGGAGGACGTGGGGCCCGACCGGCCGGTGGGTGGTCCTCGAGGTGAGCTTCCATCTCCGGCTGGCGAGCCTCTCCGCCCCCGTCCGGTACGCGGAGCTGGCCCGCACGCTCGGGGTGGAACAGGGCGAGCGCGTCCCGTCGCGCGAGGTGCGCGCCGCCGTCCTCGACCTGCGCCGCAGCAAGGGAATGGTGCTCGATCCGGCGGACCATGACACCTGGTCGGCCGGTTCCTTCTTCACCAACCCGATCCTCACCCAGGAGCAGGCGGCCGCCCTGCCCGACGGCGCACCCCGCTTCCCCGTTGTCGATCACGCCGCCATCCACCAGATCGGGGGAGAGCCCGTCCCGGTCTCCGGACTCGTCAAGACGTCCGCGGCATGGCTGATCTCGCGTGCCGGTTTCGGGAAGGGGCACGGGCTGCCCGGCCCGGCGGCGCTGTCCACGAAGCACGTCCTCGCCCTCACGAACCGCGGCGGGGCGACGGCGGCGGACATTCGGGCGCTGGCCGCCGAGGTGCAGGCGGGGGTGCGCGCCGCCTTCGGAATCGAGCTGGTTCCGGAGCCGGTGATTCTCTAAGGGTCCGCGCGCCGCAGCAGGGCGCCACGGACAAGTGCCAGGACGTCGTCGTCGGCGAGGCCGGAGCGGCGGGCGGCCGCCACGAGCGCGTCGACGGCCGCGTGGACCGGGGCATCGCCGCGGGTCGCGCCTGGAGCGACCACGGTGCCGGTGCGGCGTCGGGAGACCACGTGACCGCCCGCCTCGAGTTCCCGGTAGGCGCGCGCCACCGTTGATGCCCCGCCTCCCGGAGTGCCACCGCCACCGGGCGCATCATCCGCCAGGTCTCGTAGACGCCGGGGATCACCACGACCGGGAGACGGGCGCGAGGCCCGGTCGCGAGCCAGCCGGCCGGGTCCTCGCGGGTGAGCCAGGAGCGGGCGCCGTCAGCCAGGTGCCGGCCCGCCCAGGCGTAGTCGCGCGCCCAGTGCCGGGCGTTGCCCACACCGGTCCGGCCGACACGCATCCACTCAGTGGGGCGCATGGTCCTCCACCAGGTGCAGAGCCGCCTCATACACGTCCGCGTCGTGGTCGTAGATCACCGAGTGGGCCGCTCCCCGCACGGTGACGTGGGTGCAGCCGCCCGCCCGTGCCGCGGTCACATCCGCACCGGCGCTCCGCGCGAGGTGGTCGATCCACGGTTCCGGGGCGACGGCGTCGTACTCGCCCCGCAGGATCGTGACCGGGCAGGGGAGCAGCCGGATGCGCTCCTCGATCGGGTAGTTCATCATGTGCGGGAGGACGGCGAAGAACCACTGCAGGCCGGTGGAGAGGTAGGCGGCGATGGCGATCCGCCGGATCGTGGCCGGTTCGTGACGGGACGACTGCAGGAATCGCCAGACCAGCGGCACGAGCCGGCGCTCCTGGTAGTTCACGGGGGGCCCCACCAGCACCACCCCGGCCTCGTGGGCGATCCGGGCCGTGCGGGAGCCGCTCGCGAGGAGTTCCGTGACCACCTGGGCACCCATCGAGTGGCCCACGAACACGGGCCGGTCCAGGGAGAGTTCTCCGACGATGAGGTCGAGGACGGCGGCGAAGCCCGGGATGGTCAGTGGCCGGAACGGCCGGGGGAGCCGGGCGAAGCCGGGCAGGTCGATGAGGTAGACGTCGCCGGTGCGGGACAGTTCCTCCGCCAGGGGCACGAAATACCGCGAGGACACGCCGATCCCGTGGACCAGTACGAAGTCGGGGTCCACGGAGTTGTGGCCGAAGGGCGTGGGCAGACCGTGTGGCCCGGGCAGGTAGTGCACGCGCACCCAGTGGCCGGTCTGCGTCCGCACCACGGTCGACACCATGTGGCCCAGCGGGTCGTCCCGCCGCCAGAACGGCCGGGTGTCGAGTCGCGGGGAGCGCAGCACGCGCCAGTCGATCG
The DNA here is from genome assembly GCA_022838965.1 of Actinomycetales bacterium. The sequence goes on from JALHDK010000021.1 coordinate 6,621, forward strand.
TCAAGGTTCGTCCTCCCTGAGCCAGGCGTCCACGGCAGCGCGCATCCTGACCTTCGACGAAGGGCTGGCGAAGGACGCGTTGATCGAGTATCTCGCAAGTTGCGCCAGCTCGACGTCCGAGAACCCCTGACGCCGCGCCGCCTCGTACTGGTCCACGAGGCGGGAGTGGAAGAGCAGCGGGTCATCCGCCCCCAGGGCGAGGACCAGTCCGGCGTCGAAGAGGGGCCGCACCGGCACGGCGTCGAGGCTGGGGTACACCCCGAGGGCGACGTTCGAGGTGGGGCAAAGCTCGAGGGCGATGCCGTCGGCGGCCAGGCGCGCCATGAGCCGGGGATCCTCGCTCGCCCGCACCCCGTGGCCGAGACGCGTGGGGCCGAGGTGGGCGACGACGTCGCGCACGTGGTCCGGTCCCAGCAGCTCGCCGCCGTGCGGCACCGCGGGCAGCCCGGCGCGCCGGGCGATCGCGAACGCGGCGGCGAAATCGGCGGTGAGGCCGTGCCGCTCGTCGTTGGACAGGCCGAACCCGACCACGGAACCCGGCCCCTCACCGGCGTGGCGGACCGCGAGGCGGGCGAGTGTGCGGGCATCGAGGGGATGCCTGACACGGGAGGCGGCCACGATGATTCCCACCTCGACGCCGGTCTCCCGACTCGCCAGTCGCGCCTCGTCGAGGATGATCTCGAGGGCAGGGGTCAGGCCACCCACGTCGCGTGCGTACGAGCTGGGTTCGACCTGCAGCTCCAGTCGCAGCGAGCCCTCGGCGGCGTCGTCGATGGCCGCCTCCCGCACCACCCGCCGGATCGCCGCCTCGCCGCGCACCACCGCTCGGGCGGCGTCGTACTGCCGCTGGAAGCGGAACCACCCGCGCTGGTCGGCCGGCACCCGCAGGGGGTGCGCGTCGGTGATCGACTCCGGGAGCCGGACGTGCCGGGCCCGGGCCAGATCCATCAGGGAGGGTATCCGGAGCGACCCCGTGAAGTGCAGATGGAGGTGGGCCTTGGGCAGCCGGGCGAGGTCACGCATCGTCCCCATCCTCCCGCACGCCGCCGGTCGTCGCATGGCACGGATCACGGCGAGCGGGCAGCCATGATGAACTAGGTCAATGGAGCCCATGAGCGAGCGTGAGCAGGTCGAGCTGCTCACGGGTCCGGCCGCGGGAGGAATCCTCCATGCCGCGCTCGGGACCACCGGCGCCGGGATCACCTCGTGGTCGGTCCACTCGCTGCACCACCGGCCGGGGGCCGGGGTCTCGGTGGGATACACCGTCGAGGTCGGCGGGGAGGCGGGCTCCCGGTACGTGTGCGCCACGACCTCGCGACTCAGCCGGATCGACACGCCCGGCCTAGTCCGCCTCGACCAGCCCGATGGCCGGGTGACCGTCCACGTCTGGCTCCACCCCCATGATCCGGAACTGCCGGCCCTCCCGCGAGCCTGTGATGCCCTCGCGATGAGCGGGCTGACCGGACGGTCGGTCACCCCGCAGATGGTCACCTACCGACCGACACGGCGGTGTGTGCTCCGGCTCACCACCGGGCACGGCACCGAGGCCTACGTCAAGGTGGTTCGTCCCAAGGCACAGGAGGACCTCGTCCGGCGGCACGAACTCCTCATCGGCGCGGGCGTCCCCGTGCCCCGCGTCCTGCGCTCCGAGCCCGGTGGCCTGGTGCTGCTCGCCCCGGCCACGGGGATCCCCATGGCCAACTTCCTCGCCTCCGGGCTCGCCGATCCCGCAACGACGCTGCGGGCCGCGGTGGCCGTGCTGGACGCGCTGCCGGGCGAGGTCCTCGAGCTGCGGCGACATCCCAGCTGGGCGGAGCGGGTGGAGCACTACGCGCACGCGGCGGCGACGGCGTTGCCCGAGCACGCGGGTCGCGCGGAGGCCCTCGCGCGGACAGTCGTCCACACGATGGCGAACTCGGATGCCGGCCCTGTCGTTCCCACCCACGGGGACTACTACGAGGCCAACATCCTGCTCGCCGACGCCGGGCAGGTCAGCTCGATTCTCGACGTGGACGCCGTCGGGCCCGGCCACCGGGTCGACGACCTCGCCTGTCTCCTGGGGCACGTGAGCGTGCTGCCTCACCTCGCGCCCGCGGTGTATCCCCACGTGCCCGCAGTCGTCGGCCGGTGGTGGCACGAGGCGGCGGCGATGGTTGATCCCCGCGCCCTCGCCGCCCGGGCGGCGGCGGTCACGCTCTCGCTGGTCGCGGGCGCGAAACGTCCCGACGGCGCGTGGCGGGCGGACGCCGTCGGGCGCCTCGCGGAAGCGGAGCGCTGGCTGGAGCGTGGTCAGTTGGTCTGAACGTCCACCACGAGCCGCACAGGGCTGGTGAGCGTGAAAACGCGGAAGGGTTGCCGGTTGTCGTCGACGCCGATGAAGGCCTGCAGGTGCCCCTCGAAGATGCTGTTCACCACGATCTCCTCGACCCAGTCCGTCCCCTGGGCGTCGTAGGTGGTGGAGGCGAGCACCTTGTCGTACTCGGACTCCTCCGGGTAGCGGACGCCGGTGACGATGACCTCGAGCGTCTCCTCGCCGTCGACATCGAGTTCGAGCCCGCTCGGGTCCGCGATGGCCGCGTCGACATACTGCACCCTCCACCCGGGTGTGCCGGAGCCCTCGAAGTCGAACACCACGCGCTCGAAGCCGGTGTGCCGTCCGACCCGGACCCCCACGGGCAGGAGGTCACCACCGCCGCCGGGGAACGACGGGTCGGCCTGGGGTGCGGCCGACCAGCCGCCTCCATCCGCGGGGGCCGTGGTTTCGCCGGCGGGTGGTGCCGTCGTCTCCGGCGCCGATGGCAGGGCGGTCGGGGTCTCGCCGGGCGATGCGGAGGTCGGCGAGGGGGTGCTGGTCGGCGACGCGGTGGTCGGCGACGTCGGCGGGCTGGTCGGGCTGCCACCACCGCCGGAGGCACAGCCGGCGAGGACGAGAGCGGCGAACACTGCGATCACGGGACGCTTCATGGGACACCTCCATCCCTTGTCACGGTAGCCCCGTCGTCCCCGGGCTGCCAATGAATCGCGCGGCGGTGTCGTCAGCGCGCCACCAGCCGGTATCCCATGCCGCGAACGGTCAGCAGGCGGTCGGCGCCGATCTTGCGACGGAGATACCGCACGTAGACGTCCACTACGTTGGAGCCGGGGTCGAAGTCGTACCCCCACACCCGCGAGAGCAGCTGCTCCCGCGACAGCACCTGCTCCGGGTGCCGCAGGAAGGTCTCGAGCAGTGCGAACTCGCGCGCGCTGAGCTCCACGGACCGGCCGGAGGCCGAGGCCTGCCGCGTCCGCAGGTCCAGGGACAGGTCCCCGTGGGTGAGAGTCGTGATCTCGTCGGGGGCGGCAGGGGGGCGCAGCCGCAGCCGGATGCGAGCCAGCAGCTCCTCGAAGCGGAAGGGTTTGGGCACGTAGTCGTCGGCGCCACCCTCGAGGCCGGCGACGGTGTCGTCGACCGATGTCCTGGCGGTCAGGATGATCACCGGCGTCCGCACACCGGCCCCGCGGGTTCGGCGGAGCACCTCGAAGCCGTCCATGTCGGGCAGTCCGATGTCCAGCACCACGAGGTCGTAGCCGCCCGCGACCGCATGGGCGAGGCCGTCCGCTCCCGTGGAGACCGTCGTCGCCTGATGGCCCGCCGCCCGCAGGCCCTTGGCCACGAACGACGCGATGCCGGGTTCGTCCTCGATCACAAGGATGGTGGCCATTCCTCTGCCTCCGTCGGTAGCACGATGGTGAAGGTGGATCCCGCGCCCTCCCGTGAGTCGAGCTCCACGCGGCCGCCGTGGGACTGTGCGATGGCGGCCACAATGGGGAGCCCGAGGCCGGCTCCGCTGCGCGAGCGGTCGGCCCGGGCGAAACGGGTGAAGATGCGCTCCCGGTCCGCGTGCGGCACCCCGACGCCCTCGTCCCGGACCCACAGGCGCAGGGTCCCCCCGGTGAGGTCGCTCCCGATCTCGATCGGACTTCCGGGGTCGGAGAATCTCACGGCGTTGGCGGCGAGCTGGAGCCAGGCCTGTGTGAGCCGCTGGGGGTCGGCGTCGACGACGCCGTGTGCCGCCGCCCCGAGCCGCCACTCCCGGTCGCCGAGGCGCCGCGCGTGCTCGAGGACGTCGGTGGTCAGGTCGTGGACGTCCACCGACTGCCGATGCAGGAAGTCGGGCTGTTCCGCTCGCGCGAGGAGCACCAGGTCCTCGGTGAGGCGGTGCATGCGGTCCAGCTCGCCGATCGCGAGGTCCCGGGTCGCCGCGGTCTCCGCCGGGTCGGCCGGGTCCATGAGTTCGAGGTGACCACGGACGACCGTGATCGGGGTGCGAAGCTCGTGCCCGGCGTCGTCGAGGAGCTGGCGTTGCGAGGCGAACGCCTTCTCGAGGCGGTCGACCATGCCGTTGAAGGAGCGCGCCAGCTCCGCGAGGTCGTCCGTGCCGCGCACCGGCAGGCGGAGCGACAGGTCGGACTCGCTGATGCGGGTGGAGAGTTCCCGCAGCTCGCGGACGGGCCGGAGCAACCGGCCGGCAAGGATCCAGCCGAGGACGGAGAGCAGCAGGAGTGCGAGGAAGGCGATCACGGCGTAGCCCCTGACCATGTCCAGGACCAGCGCCTGCTCTGCCCCCCGGTCGAAGGCGAGCACGAGGGCGCCCCCCGGGGAGTCGCCCACCCTGACGGGGAGCACCGCGAAGCGGTAGGCGGTGCGGCTCGTGGAGGTCGACGAGATGAACGCGCGGTCCCCTGTCGTCAGGGGGGCGACGAAGTCGATGAACTCGGCGTCGTCCCCGAGCTGCAGCGTCTCGGTGGCCTGGCGGTAGCGCAGCTCCCCGTTCACGAAGGCGACGATCGCCTCGTTGTCCGCCGGCAGCTCGCTGCCGAGCGCCGCGTAGAGGAGCTGCTCGGTGGTGGACCAGGGGGCACCGGTCTCGGGGTCGACGGCGGTCTCCGCGAACGCGGCGAACTCGCCGGCCGTGCGCGCGAGCGTGGCGTCGAGGCTGTCATCCACCCGTTCGTGTTGCACTGCCCAGAGCGCGAGACCGGCGACCGTGAGCGCGAGACCCGCCAGGGCGACGGTGAGCAGCATGATCTGGCCGCGAACATCGAGGCGGGCCATCAGTCGTCGTCCCCGGTGTCCGCGGGGTCGTCCCGGTCGTCGTGGTCGTCGTCGTCGGGATCGTCATCGTCGACCTCAATCGGCTGGTGCGGCACCACCACGACCTCTCCGGACGGGGCGGGGGAGGTTACCGGTGTCCCCTCCGTGGCCGGCTCGGCGGCGATCTCGACGACGACGTCGAGATCCGTCTCCGGAGGCGGGGGGAGGACCGCAGCCACGACAGACCCCAGGGTCACCAGCCCGAGCCCGAAACCCAGCACGAGTGCAGTCACGCGAGTCATCCCCACCATCGTGCAGGACGATGATGAGACAGGCATGAGAAAGCGGGCCCTGCCCGCGGCGGTCTCAGGCGAGCAGCTGCTGGATGCGGCTGACGCCTTCCACGAGATCGTCGTCAGCGAGGGCGTACGAGAGCCGGAGGTACCCGGAGGGGCCGAACGCCTCGCCGGGGACGACCGCGACCTCCACGGCGTCAAGGATGAGGGTGGCCAGCTCGGCAGAGGTCGTGGGGACCTGACCGCGGATCTCGCGGCCGAGCACGCCCTTCACCGAGGGGTAGGCGTAGAACGCCCCCTTCGGCGTGGGCACCTCGACGCCGTCGATCTCGCGCAGCATCTCCACCATCGTCCGCCTGCGGCGGTCGAATGCCGTACGCATCATGCCCACCGCGGACAGGTCACCACTCACGGCCGCCAGCGCGGCGTGCTGAGCGACGTTGCACACATTCGAGGTGAGGTGCGACTGCAGGTTCGTGGCGGCCTTGATGACGTCACGCGGGCCCGTCATCCAGCCGACCCGCCAGCCGGTCATCGCGAAGGTCTTCGCCACGCCATTCATGACGATCGTGGTGTCCGCTAGGTCGGGAACCAGCGTCAGGATGGCGGCGCTGGGCGTGTCGTCGTAGACCAGGTGCTCGTAGATCTCGTCCGTCAGCACCCAGATGCCGTGCTCGAGGGCCCAGAGGCCGATCTCCCTGAGGGCGTCCGGACTGTACACCGCCCCGGTGGGGTTCGAGGGGCTGCACACCAGCAGCGCCTTCGTGCGGGGCGTGCGCGCCGCCTCGAGCTGGTCCACGGTGACCAGGTACTCCTGGTCCTCGCCTGCGAAGACCTCGACGGGGACACCGCCGGCGAGGCGGATGGCCTCCGGGTAGGTCGTCCAGTAGGGGGCGGGGAGGAGCACCTCGTCGCCAGGGTCGACCACGGCCGCGAAGGCCTGGTACACGGCCTGCTTGCCACCGTTGGTCACCAGGACGTCCGCGGGCGAGACGGCATAGCCGGCGTCGCGGGCGGTCTTCGCCGCGATGGCCTCCCGGAGTGCGGGCAGGCCCTGGGCGGGGGAGTAGCGGTGGTTGACCGGGTTCCGGGCGGCGGCGACCGCGGCCTCGACAATGTAGTCGGGCGTTGGGAAGTCGGGCTCGCCCGCGCCGAAGCCGATCACGGGACGACCCTGCGCCTTCAGTGCCTTGGCCTTGGCATCGACCGCCAGGGTGGCGGATTCGGCGATGGCGGAGAGACGGGCGGAAACGCGGGTGGTGCTCACGCGGGCATCCTCGCAGAACGGTGTGGCCGTGAACGGAACGCGCCACCAGATGGACTTCCCCGTCCCGCCGACCGTACACTCGTGCCGGTGTCCCGAAAGGCACGATGATGGCCCCCGCCCTCCGGTGGGGTAAGATCATCCGAGTGCCCCGCCCGGCGGCGGTGGGCATCTAGGGCAGTGGCGCAATTGGCAGCGCACCGGTCTCCAAAACCGGCGGTTGTGGGTTCGAGTCCCTCCTGCCCTGCAGGGTGTGAGTGCTGCTGCCGGCAGCATCGTCCGGCCGCATCCGCGGTGGGCGGCCCCTTCCCAACCGAGCACACAAGGATTGGTCAACGTGAGCGAGAGCGCGTCCGGGTCTTCGCGCAGGTCCCCGGCCACCCCCGCCAGGAAGCGGGGGCTGTTCGCGCGTCTCGGTCTGTTCGTCCGCCAGATCATCGCCGAGCTGAAGAAGGTGGTCCGGCCCTCCCGAACCGAGCTCTGGACGTTCTTCCTGGTGGTCATCGTCTTTGTGATCGCAATCATGGTGTTCGTGGGCGTGCTCGACTTCATCTTCGGCCAGATCGTCTTGTTCGCCTTCGGCAGTTGAGCGCCGCAACGCAGAAAGCAGGTACTCCCGTGGCCGAGGACTTCGAGATCAGGTTCTCCGACGCGACCGCCGAGGCGGTGGGCGAGGAGGAGCGCGACGTCGTCGCCGGTGACACCCCCGCGGAGGAGACCGTCGCGGCGGACGCCGGCGGGACGGTGACGCCGGACGCCGGCACGCCGGCGCCGCCGCAGGATGCGGAGCTGGATCCCGCCGAGGCCTTCCGCGCGGAACTGCGCTCGCTGCCGGGCAAGTGGTACGTGGTGCACTCGTACGCGGGCTACGAGAAGCGCGTCAAGCAGAACCTCGAGTTCCGCATCCAGAGCATGAACATGGAGGACTACATCTTCCAGGTCGAGGTCCCCATGGAAGAGGTCGTCGAGAT
>JALHDK010000022.1 GCA_022838965.1 Actinomycetales bacterium
GTCCATCATCGGGTCCGCCGGATCGCACATGGGGATCTGGGGATTCACGGAGGCGGGATCGTCCTCCATCATCTGGTGGCCGACGGGCGTCATGCCGGCACCCATGACGGTGGTGTCCACCGGGATGAAGAGGTTGCCCCCGGCGCCCGTGGGGAGCAGGTTGCGGAACAGGATCCGCACCGGCACGTCCTTGTCCGTGGCGATGACCGGGCCGAGATAGCTGGGCGCCGTGACGCCGCGGTACCCGTTGCCGAGGTCGACGCCGGCGCCCGGAATCACGGTGGTGTCGAGCTGCACGTAGCCGCGGAGCTTCGTGGCCGGCAGGTCGGCGTGGAGCTGCTGCTCGTACTCCACGAGGGCGATCTCGTAGTAGTTCGACCCGGGGTACGTGGTCGTGTCGGGGATGGCCACGGGGATGTCGGTCCCGAACATCGGCAGCTCGTCCACGAACTTGCGCATGCCGCCGGTGATCGTGACCTGGTCGGGCCCCGTCACGGTGGCGGCAAACGAGTAGGTCCGGTCCTGCGGCAGTTCGGGGAACTCGGCGGAGCCGATCGTGATCGTGGAGCCCTGGAGCGGTGCGGTGGTGGCGGGATAGGCCACCAGGTCGGAGGCCGTGCCGATGTCGAGCGGGACGCCCTGGCCGTAGAAGGCGATCCGGTCCCCGGCCTGCACTGCGAGGTTCGCGACCCCGAAGGACACGATCTCGCTCACGGCAGGGTCCGCCAGGGACGGGACGGTGAGCTGGCCCGAGTCGAACAGGACGGTGAACTCGTTCGCGTTCGCTGTGGGCCGCAGGACGTAGGCATGGAAGGTGAGACCGGCCGACGGCTGGACGCTCCCGCCCGCGGCGGCCTGGTTCAGGCTCCGGAACGCGGTGAGGAAGCCGCCCGGAAGCGCCTGCGGGAGCACCACGAACACGTTGCTCGCGTTGTCGGTGGCGTAGGCGCGCTCGATGAGCTCATTGCCCACCTGGACCTCGGCCCCCGCGGTGGTGGTCACCTCCGGGAGCGGACTGTTCGCATAGTTGGGATGACTGAAGTACCGGGGCATCTGCCCGGGGGTGGCGGCGGCGGCAACCATGTCCGTCATGAGCGGGTTGAGGGCGCCGTCCTGCAATGCGCGGGCCGCCGCGGCATCGCGGTCCTGCTGGGTGATGCGCTTCTCGCGGTTCTCGCGCGCCTTGGCGGCGCGATCCTTGTACTTGTTGGGGTCGTCGGGTTTGGCGAGTGGGGCACTCGCGGAAACGCCGCCACCCGGGGGGGTGACGGCGGCGGCGGCGAATCCGAAGGGTATGAGGGCGGTGGCCAGGAGGGCGGCCACGCCCGATCGAATCTTCACGGTGTCTCCCGTCGAGTGAGTGTTCTCCCTCACCGGTCGTTCATGGCCGGTGCGACGCACGGTACTCCTGGAAATGGCGCACGTCACTACCCGGGCTAGGACGAAAGTCACTTGATTTGTCAACCATCTGACCGGGATATGGGACCTTATGCCCGCACGCGTGCAGTCGGTGTCACGTCACCCCGGTGACCCGGGCCGCCACGGCGCGCACGATGGGCAGGTCCGGAGCCAGCCACGGCAGTCCCTCGACCTCCGTCACGTCCACCCACGCGACCTGTTCGTGGTCCAGCGCCCGGGCGACGCCGTCGCGCACGCCGCACAGCCACACCCGCATGCGGTGGCCCCCGAGGACCGGCCAGTCGCCGTCGTCCGGGCCGGGCACGAGCTCGCCCACCGCGATCTCCACCCCGAGCTCCTCCCGCAGCTCGCGGCGCAGCGCCTCGAGCGGCGCCTCCCCCGGCTCGACCTTGCCGCCCGGCAGCTCCCACTGACCCGCGAGCTGCGGCGGGAAGGAACGCTGCGCCGCGAGCAGGCGGGTGCCGTCGACCAGCGCCGCCGCGACGACGAGCCGTGGCCGTGCCCTGCCGCCCGCGGGGGCGCCCGCCGTCGTCACGCCCGCTCGTCCGTGTGCAGCGCGCGGGCCAGCTCCTCCGGGCCGAGCGCCCGCATCTCGAGGCTCGCGGCATGGGCTGATCCCGTGCCGGGGGAGAGGGCCACGGCCCGGAGGGGCTCGACATCGCGGCGGTCACGGCCCCAGCCGAGGATGACGTAGCGCTCGTCGACGAAGCGGCCATGGGTGGGATCGACGTGCACCCAGCCCGCACCCGGCATCCAGACGGCCACCCATGCATGCGTGGCACCCTGCGATGCGCCCGGGGAGTCGGCGGGGTCGAGATGCCCGGAGACGAACATCGCCGCCAGGCCCAGCGAGCGCAGCGCGGCGATCATCACGTGGGCGAGGTCGTCGCACATCCCGCCGCCGGTCGCCAGCACCTGCTCCAGGGGGCTGAACGTCGCGGCGCCCGCGTGATGTTCGAAGGCGCGGAAGACGCGGTGGTTGAGCACTGTCACCGCGGAGGCGAGCGACTGGCCGGGCGCGAACGTGTCCAGCGCCAGCGCCTGGGCGCGGTCCGAGTGTGGGATGAGCTCGGATGGCAGCGAGCCGGAGGCGATGTGCAGCACCTCCCGCGGGCCCGGATGCGTCCCGTCACCGGGCCGGCCGACGGTGCGGACGGCCCGCACCAGCGCCACCACCTGATCCCACGCGAGGTGGGGGAGTGCGGTCACGTCCACGCGCGGGCGGTCCACCGTGACCAGCGAGTGGGCGGTCACCTCGAGGGCCGTGTGGGGGTGGGTGACATGGAAGTACATCACCCGGTTCCCGCTGAGGTCTTCGAGGTGCCGGCGCTCCCGGGGGAGTGGGCGGATGTCGAGCCGGGTCCGGTGCACCACCTGCTCGGCCGTGCGCCGGGGAAGGATCAGGGCCTCCCCCCATGAGGAGCTGACCGCGGTGTCGTGCGCCAGCCGGGCGCGGTGGGTGATCCGGTAGTGCCTCACGAGGTCCACCTCGGCCATTCCGTCAGCTCCGGACGGGCGAACCATGTCCGGGTGATGTCGGCTGCCACCGATCGCAGCCGTCCCCGGACGGCCAGCAGGCCTGCGGTCAGGGCGGTGCGCTCGCCGTCCGGCGACACCTCGTCGCGACGCAGGCAGGTGGACGCGAGGAGCTCGCCGGCGTCGTCGAGCAGCGCGCGGGTGGCGGACGCGGCATCGGGAAGGGCGTCGAGGGCGCCCGTCAGCCGCTCGAGCTGGAAGGCCACGGACCGCGGGTTGGACCGGTCGGTCAGCAGCAGCTCCCACACGTCGGCGGGCGCCCGGCGGTCGCGGGGCGGGACGGACTCGAGGGCGGCCAGGGTGGCCCCGGTCAGCAGCCGCTCCACCGCGGGAGCATGGACGCGCCCGTGGAGGGCCCCAAGGGTGTCGATCGTGCGCAGGGCCCGCTCGATCCGCCGACCGGCCTCGAGCAGCTGCCATCCGGCGTCCCGGACCAGCGACTCGTCCATGAGACCCTCCAGGGCGAGCAGCCCGGCCAGGATGCGGCTGAGGAACGCCGACCCGGGCGGCCCCACCGGGGCGTTCCCCTCGTGCTGCTCGCGCACCTCGGCGAGCACGCCCTCCACCAGCGCGAACGCCGGCCAGGTGTCCTGCGGCAGGAGGTCGGGGACGGCGCGGGCGCTACCCCGTGCGGCCACGATCGCAGCGGCCACCGTTCCCCTCTCCTCCCCGAACACCAGACGCGGCAGCGCCGTCGCGGCCGCCGTGGCGCGCAGCGCCGAGAGCAGGAGATCGAGGACGGCCCTGCCGGCGTCGTCGGGGGACGGACGCGCCCTCGTGTGGTGGTCGTCCCAGCGGTCGGAAACGGCGCGCAGCAGGCGCGTCACCGCCGCGGCGCCCTCGAGGTGGCGTCCGAGCCAGTAGAGGTGCTCCGCGGAGCGCGGCGTGACGGTCGACGACGGCGCGGGCCAGGGCGGCACGACGGCGTCGGTGGGCTCGTCCGCGAGCACCCAGACATCCTTCGCCGCCGCGGTGAGGGCGGTGTCCCCCACCCGTCCGAGCGCCCCGGCCATCACGGTCCACCCGTCGCCGGAGCTGACCGCGAACATCCGCAGGGAGGTGGGCGCCACGCCGGGTCCGCCCGGGCCGAGCGTGGGCGACTCGGACGGCGCGACGGGCTCCTGGCCGACCCACGCCCAGGGTTGGGACGCGATGCGGGCACACAGGTCGGCCCGCTGGCCCAGGGAGAGCAGGCGGGCGTCGATCGGCGCACGAGAGTGGATGGAGCGGACCATCAGGCGGTGGATGTTGGCGACCACGTGGGCGCCCATCGAACGATCCCCGCACCAGTAGGTGGCGACGGAAGGGAGCGCGAGTTCCTCCCCCAGGAGGTGGCGGGCGAGGCGGGGGAGGAACGTGAAGAGGGCAGGGCTCTCGAGCACGCCCGAGCCGAGGGAGTTGACCACCGTCAGCGTGCCCCGGCGGACGGCGTGCAGGATCCCCGGTGTGCCGAGCCGGGAGTCGCCGCGCAGCTCGAGCGGGTCGATCCAGGCGCTGTCCACGCGGCGGACCAGGATGTCGAGGGGCTGGAGTGGCTCCCGCCCGTTCAGGGAACGCGACCAGAGCCGGCCATCCTGGACCACCAGGTCCTCCCCCTCGACCAGCGGGATGCCGAGCATCGCGGCGAGGTGGGCGTGATCGAACGCGTGGGGGGACTCCGCTCCAGGGGTGAGGAGCGCGATCCGCGGCGCGTCGGCGCCGCGGGGGGCGAGGGAGAGCACCGCGGCGAGCATCCGCTCGAAGAAGGGCCGAAGGTGGCGCACCCGCTCGCTGCGGTATCTCTCCGTCAGGACCTGGGCGACCACGCGCCGGTCCTCCATCGCGAAGCCCATGCCGGTGGGGACCGCCGTCCGGTCCGCGAGCACCGTCCACGCGCCGTCGGCGTTGCGCACCAGGTCGGTGGCGGAACAGAACAACTGATGGGGTCCTGGCAGGCGCAGACTGGCCGCGGGACGCAGGAATCCGGGCGACGACGCCACAATCTCGGCGGGGAGCATGCCGGACGTGAGGAGGCGGCGCTCGCCGGTGAGGTCGTCGAGGATGGCGTTCAGCAGCTCCTGCCGCTGGACCAGGGCCGCCTCCAGTGGGTGCCATTCCTCCGCCGGGATGACGAGGGGAAGGGGATCCAGCACCCAGGGGGAGTCACCCCGGTGGACGACGCCGTGCTCGCGGAGCAGGTGGTCGGCGGAGGCGTAGAGGGCACCGGAGAGTTCGGTGGTCACGCGTCATCCTCCTCGATGCGGCTGCCGGCCCCGTGCGCGCCCGTCAGCCGTCCACCTCGGCCCGGGCGGCCACGAAGGCGTCGACGCAGGCGCGCACGTCCGCCTCCGTGTGCCCGGCGGACAGCTGGACGCGGATCCGGGCGCGGCCGACCGGCACCACGGGGTAGGAGAAGGCGATCACGTAGACACCCCGGCGCAGCATCGCCTCCGCCATGGAGGCCGCGCGCCTCGCTCCGTCCTCGCCGGGGAACATCACCGCGTGGATCGGGTGCTCGCCGGGGAGGATCTCGAAGCCGGCGCCAGTCATCAGGGCGCGGAACAGGGCGGCGTTGCGGCGCAGCCGGTCCCGCCCGTCGCCCGCCTCCGCGGCGAGCCGCAGCGCGACCCGTGCGCCGGCCACCACCATCGGGGCTACCGCATTGGAGAACAGGTACGGCCGCGAGCGCTGCCGGAGGAGCTCCACGATCTCCGGGCGGGCGGCGATGAAGCCTCCCGAGGCGCCCCCCAGCGCCTTTCCCAGCGTCCCGGAGATGATGTCGACACGATCCTGGACCCCGAAGTGCTCGGGCGTGCCGCGGCCGTGGGGACCCACGAAGCCCGTGGCATGGGAGTCGTCCACCATGACGAGCGCGCCGTGGCGGTCAGCCAGCGCGCAGATCTCCGGGAGTGGCGCGAACGACCCGTCCATGGAGAACACGCCGTCGGTGACGATGAGGATCCGGCGCGAGTTGGCGGCCGACGCCGCCGCGAGCTGCAACTCGAGGTCATCCATGTCGCGGTTGCGGTAGCGGAAGCGGGCGGCCTTGCACAGGCGGATCCCGTCGATGATGGAGGCGTGGTTGAGCTCGTCGGAGATCACCGCATCCCCGGCGCCGAGCAGGACCTCGAACAGTCCCCCGTTCGCGTCGAAGCACGAGGAGTAGAGGATGGCGGCGTCCTGCCCCACGAACTCGGCGATCTCCCGCTCCAGCGCGGTGTGCTGTGTCTGCGTGCCGCAGATGAACCGGACCGAGGCCATGCCGTAGCCCCACTCGTCCAGGGCTGCCCTGGCAGCCGCCCTGATCGCCGGATGATCGGCGAGATCGAGGTAGTTGTTGGCGCAGAAGTTGAGGGCGGCGGTCGTGGTGGTCTGCACGTGGGCGCCCTGCGGTCCCGTCAGCTCCCGTTCGGACTTCCACAGACCGGCCTCACGGAGGGCGGCGAGTTCGGTCAGCAGGTCGTCGCGGATCCCGTACATCAGTCACTCCAATCGAGGATCACCTTGCCGCACCGTCCGGAGCGGGCGGTGTCGAACGCCTCGGACCACTGCTCCGGCGGGAACCGGTGCGTGATCACGGACCGGACCTGGTCGCGGAGCGCAGCCGACGACTGCAGCATGAAGCTCATCTGGTACCAGGTCGTGAACATCTTGCGGCCGTACACGCCCCGGATCGTGAGCATGTGGGTGATCACCTTGCCCCAGTCGATGGGGAAGGGTTCCTTCGGGAGCCCCAGCAGGGCCACGTTCGCCCCGTGGGTGCAGTTGTCGATGATGTCCTGCAGTGCCGCCGGGCTTCCGCTCATCTCCATCGCCACATCGAAGCCCTCCTGCATCCCGAGGTCGCGGCGGACGTCGGCGAGCGCCGTCGTCGTCGGGTTGACCGTGCGGGTCACGCCGATGGCGGCGGCCAGACCCAGCCGGTACTCGGACGTGTCCGTGACGACGACGCGGCGCGCTCCGGCGTGGAGGGCGACGGCGGCGGCCATGATCCCGATCGGCCCCGCACCCGTGATCAGCACGTCCTCTCCCACGAGCGACGCCTGCAGCGCGGTGTGGACGGCATTGCCGAGGGGATCGAAGATCGCCCCGAGGTCCGGGTCGATGAGGTCGGGTTGCGCCCACACGTTGGCAGCCGGTACCACAACGAAGTCCGCGAACGCGCCGTCCCGGTTCACCCCGACGGACTGCGTGCGGATGCACATCTGGCGCCGGCCGGAGCGGCAGTTGCGGCAGCGCCCGCAGATGACATGGCCCTCGACGGAGACCCGCTGGCCGACGCTCAGCTCGTCGCGGCCGTCGCCCGCGGTCACGCCGGGTCCGATCTCGACAATCTCCCCGCAGAACTCGTGGCCAATCACCATCGGCGGGTGGAGCATGCCGGCGGACCAGTCGTCCCAGTCCTGGATGTGGAGGTCCGTGCCGCAGAGGCCCGCGCGCAGGACCCGGATCTTCACCTCGCCCACACCGGTCGTGGGCTCCGGGATCTCCCGCAGCTCGAGTCCTGGACCGGGACGCGGCTTGAGCAGCGCTCGCATGTGGCCTCCCTACAACCAGCCGTACCGGGTGGCCTTCACCCCGAGTTCGAAGCGGCTCTCCGAGCCGGTGCGTTCGTAGAGCTGATTGAGTGCGCGCCGCACGGTCCGCACCGACACATCGAGTCTATGGGCGATGGCATCATCCTTCATGCCCTGCGCCAGCAGGGTGAGGATGTCGTGCTCGATGGTGGTGATCGCGGGGTGCCGCGACTGGCTGCGATCCACGAGGGGGGTGGCGCGGCCCCAATAGGCCTCGAACAGGCTGACGAGGGCCGCGATGAGACCCTGGGACTGCACGATGAGCGCGCCCTGTCCCGGGTCCAGCGCTCGGCGGGACACGACGGCGGCGGCGCCGTCGAACACGATCATGCGCACGGGGAGGCTGGGGGCCGTGCGCACGTAGGCGCCCTCGGCCGCGAGCCACTGGAGGTAGTCGAGGGTCGAGGGATCCTCCAGCGTGGCGTCAAGGTAGATACTGCGGGCGCGCACGCCGCGCTCCAGGAGTTCGCGGTCGTCGGCGCGGGCGTGCTCGAGCGTCTTGCCGCTCAGCAGGGTGGGAACGAAGGAGAGGATCTCGCTCGTCGACTCGCGCACCAGCTGGTTCACCCGGGAGGTCATCTCGGCGGGGTCGGTCACCTCGTTGAGGAGCGACACCTCGTACGCGCGGCGGTGGTCGGCGAATTCGGCGGCGAAGGAGGACACCTTCTCGCCCACCTCGCGCAGGTGCCTCGCCTCCTCCTCGTGGGCGTCCCACCGCTGATTCAGCAGGCGTTGGAGGCCCACCTGGGGGTAGACGGGCCGGAGGCGGCTGGGCGTGGACGGGGAGGCGACGATGAGCCCGACGAACTCGAGATGGCGCAGGTCCTCCTCGACGTCGGCCTCCTGGGCCGCGACGGTGGCGACCAGCTCCTCGCGGGAGGCGCGCGGGTTGAACAACAGGGCCCGGTAGAGCTCCCACTGCGAGGCGGTGAGGCCCAACTCATCGATCACAGGGCAGACTCCAGTTCCACACGTGCCGGCGGTACAAGAACACGTGCTCGCACCTACTATAGGAAGCACGGCAGGGTTCCTCCTGCTGTTGTGTCGATCTCGACCGAGGGAGATGACGGCGATGCTCCGGAAGCTGGTTGTCGTACTAGGAGTCGCGGGGCTGGTGGTGTTCACCGGTTCGCTCCCCGCAACGGCCGGTGCCCCCGCACCCGCCTGCATTTCCTGCTGGGAACGGGTGTAGTGGCCCACTGAGGCAGCGGTCACGGGTCACGGTCGGGCCGACCAGAGCACCCCGAGCATGCTGCCGTACAGCACCAGCAGGACCACCGCATCCGGTTCCAGCCTCCGGATGCGGGTCTCAAGGCCGTGCACGATGGCGCTCATCGAGTAGGCCATGAGCAGGATGGCACCCACCCCGGCCAGAGCCTGCCCGGAGTCCACCTCACCCAGGATGGGGCCAGCCCCGAACGCAGCGTCCGCCAGGACGAGCGTGAACATGTTGAAGGCGTTCGACCCGAAGAGGTTGCCCACCGCGAGGTCGTAGGACCCGAGCCGCGCGGCGGCGACGGCGGCCACGAACTCGGGGAGCGACGTCGTCATCGCCACGAACACCGTCCCCACGAGGGTCTGCCCGAGGCCGCTCTGCGCCGCGATCTCCTCCCCCGAGCGGGCGAGCACCGGAGCGGCGACGAAGATGACCGCGGCGGCGAGGGTGAAGCGGAGGATCGGCTGCCGCAGTTCGCCCCGCCCCGCCTCCGCCACCCCGCCCGTCGGCAGGGCCGCGAGCCCGCCGAAGCGGCTCGCGGGCGACCGCCGCATCCACGCCACCGCCGCGACATAGGTCCCCGCGATCAGCAGGGTGTCCACGCCGAACCGTCCCAGGGCGGGGTTGACCGGCATGAGGATGCCGAGGACCGCGATCGCGAACAGGGTGATGGCCACGGATGCGACACGGGCATGTTCGATCTCGATGCTCGGCCAGACGCGGTGACGGTGGAGGAGGTCGATGACGGCGAGCGTGGCCATGTTGGCCATCCCGGCTCCGAAGAGGTCACCGACCGCGATGTCCGGGGCGCCGTCCAGGGCGGCGGAGACCACCGTGACGATCTCCGGCAGCGAGGTGGCACCCGCCACCAGGAGCATGCCGACGAACAGCCGTGACAGGTTGGCGCGCTCGGCGATCTCATCCCCGTGGCGGGCCAGCCGGATGCCGCCCAGCGCCACGAGTGCGGCAGCCATGGCGAAGACCGGCACCCACACGCCCAGACCCACGGGCTCCACGGTTCCATCCCTGCCGGGGGGATGTCCGTGAATTGACAGAGCGGGTGACGGGAATCGAACCCGCGCTCTCAGCTTGGGAAGCTGAAGTTCTACCATTGAACTACACCCGCGCGCCGCCGCGGCGGCGCCTCCACTATAGCCATGGAGAGGGCGTGGCGCGAAAGCGCCCCCTGCGAGTCGCTAGGATGTGAGACGTGGTGCTTCCGGCCGCACGTCCGCATCCCGCGCCCGCGGTGGTCCCATCCGATGACTGACCTCGACCCGAAGGCCGCCCACCTCCACCACCTGCTGCTGGTTGACGCGTCGGTCACGCACGAGGACGTGGACGCGCTCGTGCGGTCACACTATCCGCAGGCCTGGTGGCTGACGCCGGACACCGTGGTTCTCGAACCCGAGGTGGAACTCACGGGCCCGTGGACTGTGGGCCCCGAGCTGCGGCACCAGCTGGACGCGCCGTCCTGGGCCGTCCACGCCTGGCTCGCGGCGTGCCCGCAGGAGCGGGGCGGCGAGGTCCCGGAAGCGCTGCGTGGCCTCGACGACATCATGGACGCCTACCCGTGGGCGGCCCCCGAGGGTCGGGAGCTGCGCACCCTGATGTTCCTCCGTGCCGCCGCACGCCGGGTGGCCGGGGCCGTCCACCTCGCGGGTACGGCGGTGGTGCTGGAGCCTGACCCGGAGTCCGCCGTCGACCTGACGGTCTTCGCCCCCACCTCCGTGGAGCCCGAGGAGGTGCGGGCGTGGCTGGGGCGCGACGACGTCGTCGTGGAGGGTCGCTCGCCGGGCACCTGGCAGCTCAGCGTGCCCGCCGAGGCCGGGATGATCTCCATCGTCTCGGAAGGTCACCCCGTGCTTCCGGTCGCGCTCACCGGCCTCCCGTGGGCGGTGCCCGGGACGAGGGGCTACGAGGTGCGCTGGTTCCCGCCCGAGGACCACGGCCGGCGGCTCACGCTCGCCCAGCGGCGGGTGCGGCACCGGGTGACCCTGGAGATCGAACGCATCGCCGGGGCCATCGCATCCCTGACGCAGGGGGTGGCGGTCGACGACGACGGCTTCATCGTCGCGCTGGACGGTGCCGCCGCGGCCTCCGCAGATTGACGGCGCACCGGTCGTGGCGGATGCTGGGCGCGGAGGTTGAGATGACGTACCCACCGAACGACGCGGCACAGCCCGGCGACCGTGACCCGCTCCGCGAACCATTCGGACCGCCGGCCCGGTCCGACGCGGCCGGGGCACCCGGGCCGCAGCCCGGTGCTCCGCCGCCCCCGTGGCAGCAGACCCACCAGGAGTGGCCGCCGCCGCCCGCGGGGCAGCAGCCGGCGTGGCAGCCCTACCAGGGCGTGCCGCCCTACGTGGTCGATCCGCTCGCCAGGTCGCGGGTGCTGGCAGGCGTGCTGGGAATCCTGTTCGGGGCCCTGGGCGTCCACAACTTCTACACCGGCTACATGCAGTACGCGTGGATCCAGCTGGGTTCCACGCTGGGGTCCGTGGTGCTGACGATCATCACGCTCGGCCTCTTCAGCCCCATCAGTTCGATCGTGATCCCGGGGATGGCCGTCTGGGGGCTCGTGGAGGGGATCCTGTTCCTCACCCAGCGGACCGGCCGCTACTCCATGGACGCCACGGGCCGGCCGCTGCGCGACTGAACGCGGGCCGCCGGGACACCGTCAGAGAGGGCGGGGCGTCACAGCGGGTAGGAGTCCTGCGACTTCTCGTCGATGAACGCCGTGACCACCTTCTCGGTCAGCGTATCGACCTTCGCCGAGATCATCCGCAGGTCCTTGGTGCGGTGACGGCCGACCGCGGCCTCGGCGGTACGGATCGACGCCTCGAGGTTGTCCAGCTGCTTCGCGAAGGTGGCGGCGCGGCGCGCCTCACCGGCGTCGTCGGCTGACGCGCGCAGGTAGGCCACCTGCTCCCGGAGGATGCTGAGCCGATCACGCAGGGCATCCGGGGAGTACCCGGCCTGGCGGGCCTTCGAGAGGCGCTTCAGCTGGTCCTGGAAGCGGTTCAGGAGTTCGGGGTTCTCCCTGAGTTTCTGCTCGATCAGCGGCCAGTACTTGCGGACCATCTCGATCACCACCGGTGCGGCGGTGGCCAGCATCGTGATCCTCTTGCCCATCATCGCCATGTCAGCCTCCTCACGTCATTGTCCCCCAGCAGCACGACGGCGCGCGAGCGGTCGGGTGGGGCCGCGATCCCCGGCGCCGGCTCCGGGCGCTAGATCCCCAGCGTGGCCTCCAGCCGGCTCACCTCCACGGGGTCGCCCTGAATCCTCACCTCGGCGCTGCCGGTCCGGCCGGCGCTGAAGAGGACGAGCTCGCTCGGCCGTCCGGTGACGCTCACCTTGCGGTGCCGTTTGACGGGCAGGATGAGGCCGTCGGGGGTCTGCAGGTCCACGCCGAACGGCGACCTCCGGTAGAAGCGTCTGGCCGCCCGCTTGAGTTCGCGCCAGAACCAGGCCTCGGTCGCCTCGTCGAACTCGCGGGGCGGGAGCGGGCGGGGGCCGGCGCGGCGCAGGTCCTCGTGATGGATGAAGAACTCGAGGGCGTCCACGGCGGGCAGTCCCCGGGGGCCGTGGCGCAGGTCCGCCACCATCTCGGGGAAGCTCAGCCGCGTCTTCGCGGCGGCCCGCCGCATCCGGAGCTGATGCTCGCGCGCGAGCATCATGAGCGCGAACGCCTGGTAGTCGTTCTCGCGCACCCACAGGTCGGCGGCGAGGTCCCAGGCATTCCAGCCCCGGCAGAGGGTCGGCGCCTCCGGGCCCACCCGGAGCAGGGTGTCGCAGAAGCCGTGCCGCTCCGCCCGTGCCAGGTCCACTCCCCGAGCCTACTGGGCGAAGTGGTGCCCGGGAGGGGTGGTGGTGCGTCATGCTGGGGCATGGAGACGCGACGCCTCGGCCGCACCGGCCACCAGAGTTCCGTGCTCATCCTCGGGGGCGCCGCCCTCGCCGCGGTCACGCAGCAGGAGGCCGACGACGCGATCCAGACGGCCCTCGACGCCGGCATCAACCACATCGACACCGCCGCGAGCTACGGCGCGTCCGAGGACCGGCTGGGGCCGTGGATGGAGGGAATCCGCGCCAGCGTCTTCCTCGCCACCAAGGTGACCGAACGTGGCCGCGACGCCGCCTGGGCCAGCATCAACCGCTCCCTGGAACGCCTCCGGACCGACCACGTCGACCTCCTCCAGATCCACTCGGTGTGCGACCTCGAAACCCTGGACCGCGTCGTCGCCCCCGACGGCGCCCTCGCCGCGGCGGTCCGCGCCCGGGACGAGGGTCTCACCCGCCATTTGGGGATCACCGGCCACACCCACGCCGCTCCCGCCGTGCACCGCGAGGCGCTCCGCCGCTTCGACTTCGACACGGTCATGACCCCACTGAACTGGATGCTCTCCCGGGATCCGGCATTCGTCACGGACCTCCACGCCCTCGTCGCCGACGCCCGCGCCCACGACGTCGGCATCATGACCATCAAGGCGATCGCCCGCCGGAACTGGAGGCCGGACGAGGCGAGGGAGTACAGCACCTGGTACCGGCCCCTCGACGACCAGGACGAGATCACCGCCGCGATCGCGTGGGTGCTCAACAACCACGCCTTCATCACCGGGATCGCGACGGCGGGGGAGACCCGCCTCCTGCGCCACGCGATTCGGGCCGAGCGTGACCGGCACGCGCTGACGGCCGACCAGGTGGACGCGGTGCTCGGCCGGATTCCCGACTACGAGTCCCCCTTCGTGGGCATGCCCGACATCTGAGAACGGGCGGCCCGGCGGACGGGCCGCCCGGTGGGGCGGCTCGGGTAGAGTCGAAGGGCAACCCCAACCTCCGGACGGGCTCGTGCCACACCTTCTGATCCTCCACGCCGTCGTGGCGATGCTCGCGCCCGCGCTGGTCAGCCGTTTCGGCCGGCGCGCGTTCCTCGGCCTCGCCGCGACGCCGGCGAGTGCCGCCGTGTGGGCCGCCGCGCACACCCCCGCGGCGCTCTCCGGCCCGCCGCCGGAGGTGTCCGTCCAGTGGATCGCCGCGCTCGGCCTGCACTTCCACTTCCGCCTGGACCCGCTCTCGTGGCTGATGACGCTCGTGGTCGGCGGCATCGGGGCCCTCGTACTGCTCTACTCCGCGGCCTACTTCTCCAGCACCGCCACGGCACTCGGCCGCTTCGCCGGGGTGTTCGTGGCCTTCGCCGGCGCGATGCTCGGCCTGGTGACCACGGACAACACCCTGGCCCTGTACGTCTTCTGGGAGTTGACGACCCTGACCTCCTATCTGCTGATCGGGCACTACCACGAGCGGCAGAACTCCCGCCGGGCCGCCAGCCAGGCCATGATCGTCACGACCGTCGGCGGGTTGGCGATGCTCGCGGGATTCATCGCGCTGGGGGAGATGCCGAACGGCTCGCAGCTCCTGGTCCCGGTCGCGGTGGCGCTGATCCTCGTGGGCGCTGTCTCGAAGTCCGCGCTCCTGCCGTTCCACTTCTGGCTGCCCGCCGCGATGGCCGCGCCCACCCCGGTCAGCGCCTACCTGCACGCCGCCGCGATGGTGAAGGCCGGTGTCTACCTCGTGGCACGGCTCGCCCCCGGGTTCGCGAGCCTGCCGGTGTGGCGGTGGACCGTGCTCGGCCTGGGGCTCGGCACGCTCCTCCTCGGGGGGTTCCGCGCGCTGCGGCAGCACGACCTCAAGCTCATCCTCGCCTTCGGGACGGTCTCCCAACTCGGCATGATGGTCGCGCTGCTCGGCCACGGGTCGCGGGCGGTCGCGCTCGCCGGCCTGGCGATGGTCGTGTCGCACGCCCTCTTCAAGGCGTGCCTGTTCCTCGTCGTCGGCATCATCGACTGGTCGGTCGGGACCCGTGACATGCGCGAGCTGTCCGGGCTGGCGCGAGCGATGCCGGTCGTGGCCACCACCGCCGCGGTCGCCACGGCCTCCATGATGGGGGTGGCTCCGCTGGCAGGCTACGTCGCCAAGGAGGCGGCGCTGGAGGCACTCACACGCGAGGGTGACTGGGGGGTCCTGGTGGCGCTCGCCGTCGGCTCGGTCCTGACCGTCGCCTACGGCCTGCGCTTCTGGTTCGGGGCGTTCGGCGCGACGTCGGCGCCGCCCTCCCAGCCTCGCTACCGGTCCCGCCTCATCGCGACCACCTCCCCCCTGCTGCTGGCGGTCGCGAGCATCGCTGTCGGCCTGCTGCCGGCGCGCCTCGAAGCGGCCCTCGCGCCCCACGCCGACACCTATCCCGGCGAGGCCGGCCATCTGACCCTGTGGGGCGGGTTCGGTGTGCCGCTCGTCGTCACCGTCCTCATCCTGGTGGCAGGTGCGCTGCTGTGGCTGGCGCGGGCGCCGGTGGAGCGGGCCCAGGACGCGTTCGAGCGGGTACCCAGCGCGGACAGGGCGTACCGCCGCAGCCTGCTGGTGCTCGAGAACGTGGCCGCGGCAGTCACCGCGCTCACCCAGCGCGGGTCGCTCCCCTCGTACCTCTCGATCATCCTCGGCGTCATGGTGGTCTCCGCGGGTGGCGTGGCACTTCTGGAGGGCACATTCCCGGCACTCGTGCGCGGCGCCGACTGGTGGGGGCAGGTGGCGGTCGCGGTCTTCATCGCCGTCACCTCGGTCCTGGCCGCCCGCTCGCGTCGGCGGCTCAAGGCGGTGATCATGCTCGGTGCCTCCGGATACGGCATGGCGCTGCTCTTCGCGGCCCACGGGGCGCCGGACCTCGCCCTCACGCAGGTCATGGTGGAGACCATCTCGCTGGTCCTGTTCGTCCTGGTGCTCCGCCGGCTTCCCCCCTACTTCTCCAACCGCCCCCTCACCGCGGACCGCTTCGTGCGCCTGGCGATCGGACTCGCGGCCGGGGTGACGGTGGCGGTGCTCGGGCTCGTGGCCACCGCGGCCAGGACGACGGTGCCGGTCTCGCGCTACCTCCCGGACGCCACCTACGAGTACGGCTACGGCCGCAACATCGTCAACGTCATCCTCGTCGACACGCGCGCGTGGGACACGATGGGGGAGATCTCCGTCCTGCTGGTGGCGGCCACCGGCGTCGCGTCCCTGCTGTTCCTGCGGGATCGGGCGGGCATCGTCGACTCCGCGCGCAACATCCTCACGCCGGGACGGCGGCTGCGCATCTGGGACGACGGCTCCCCGGACCTCGCCGCGAAGCTCCGGGGCGACCCCGCGGCCGGCCCCGACCCGTCCCTGCGCGCCCCGCACCGCGGACAGTCGTGGTTGCGTGGCGGCGCCACCCTCGCCCCCCGGCGCCGGTCGGTCATCTTCGAGATCGGTACCCGGCTCGTCTTCCACACGATGGTGCTGCTGTCCCTCTACCTCCTGTTCGCGGGGCACAACCAGCCGGGTGGAGGGTTCTCCGGTGGCCTTGTGGCCGGCACTGCCCTCATCGTGCGCTACCTCGCGGGCGGCCGGTACGAACTCGGGGAGGCCCTGCCCCTGCACGCGGGGTACCTGCTGGGCATCGGGCTGTCGATCGCCACCGGAGCGGCCCTGTTGCCGCTGCTGTTCGGCGGGGCCGCGCTCCAGACCGCCGTGTTCGAGATGACGCTGCCGGTGTGGGGTGACGTCAAGATCGCCACCGCGCTCCTCTTCGACGTGGGGGTGTACGTGCTCGTCCTGGGCCTGGTGCTCGACGTGCTCCGCTCCCTCGGTGCCGAGATCGACCGCCACGGCGAACTGGAGGGCGTCTCCGACGAGGAGCAGGACGAACAGGCCGGCGACCAGCCGGTGGGCGGACCAGCGCGGGGGGCCACCCCATGACCTTCGACGTGACACCCGCGATCACCCTGGTGATCCTGGCCGGACTCCTGTTCGCCACCGGCGTGTACCTCATGCTGGAACGGTCGCTCACCCGCATCATCGTGGGTTTCGTGATCGCCTCCAACGGCGTCAACGTGCTCTTCCTCGTGGCGGGCGGACGCGCCGGCACGCCACCCCTGAACGACGGGGAGTCCGTGGCGGACATGGCGGATCCGCTCCCGCAGGCGCTGACCCTGACCGCCATCGTCATCACCCTGGGCTTCACCGCCTTCATGCTCGCCATGGCGTACCGGTCCTGGCAGCTCAACGGCCACGACGAGGTGCAGGACGACCTCGAGGACCGCAGACTCGTGCGGCGGGCCGCCATCGGGCTGGTGCCACGCCGCGCCAGGGACGACTCCGGTGCCACGCTGGCGGAGGACGCCCGCGTCACCAGGGACGAGACGTCCACCGACCTGCCCGTGGCGCTGCCGGAACCCATTGCCGCCGCGCTGCATGAGGACCCCGGGGGGAGCGGTTCATGACCTGGCTGGTT
>JALHDK010000247.1 GCA_022838965.1 Actinomycetales bacterium
AGACCTTCTTCTACACCAACGCCCAGAGTGCGCGGCTCATGTTCTACCACGACCACGCCTGGGGCATCACCCGCCTCAACGTCTACGCGGGCATGGCGGCGCCGTACATCATCAGCGACGACGTCGAGAAGAAGCTCGTCGCCGACGGCACCATCCCCGGCGCGGCCGACACCATCCCGCTCGTCATCCAGGACAAGACGTTCGTGGCGTCGCCCGCACAGATGGCCGAGCAGGACGAGACGTGGGACTACAGCCGGTGGGGCGACGAGGGCGACCTGTGGCTCCCGCACGTCTACTCCCCCGCGCAGAACCCCGGCGACGCCTCGGGCGTGAACGCCTTCGGCCGCTGGGCCTACGGCCCGTGGTTCTGGCCGCCCACGAACTCGATCGACTACGGCCCGATCGCCAACGAGTACTACGACCCGACCTGCGATCCTGACGTCCAGTGGTGTGAGCCGCCGCTCGCCCCCGGCGTGCCCTTCAACTCGATGGGCATGGAGTCCTTCATGGACACCCCGATGGTCAACGGCAAGGCCTACCCCACGGTCACCCTCCAGCCGAAGGCGTACCGGTTCCGCATCCTCAACGCCGCCAACGACCGGTTCTTCAACCTGTCGCTCTACCAGGCGGTGGACGCCAACGGCGTCCTCTGCGACTCCGCGGTCAACCAGAACCCCGCCGCGGAGTCCACCGGCGTCGCCTGCACCGAGGTGATGCTGAACTCCGCGGAGGTCGCGGCGGCCCTCGAGGACACCACCGTCTTCCCGACGCCGGTGCCGGCCTCCGCTGGCCCGGACTGGATCGCCATCGCGAACGAGGGCGGCTTCCTGCCCGCCCCCACCGTGATCCCGGCGCAGCCGACGACGTGGGTCAACGACCCGACCGTGTTCAACGCCGGCAACGTGGACAAGCACTCCCTGCTCGTCGCCCCGGCGGAGCGGCACGACGTGATCGTGGACCTCTCGCAGTGGGCCGGCAAGACGCTCATCCTCTACAACGACGCCCCGGCCGCGTTCCCGGCCCGCGACCCGCGCTACGACTACTACACGGGCAACGCGGACCTGCGGGACTCCGGCGGCGCGCCGTCGACCCTCCCGGGCTACGGGCCGAACACCCGCACGGTGATGCAGATCAAGGTCGCGAACGCCGCCCCGGCTCCGCCCTTCAACCTCGCCGCGCTTCAGTCCGCCTTCGCGCACAAGGCTGACGGGTCCGGCGTGTTCGAGAAGGGCCAGAAGCCGATCATCGTGGGACAGGGCGCCTACAACAGCGCTTACGGCACGAGCTTCCAGAACAGCGGACCGCTCAATGGCACCGTGCAGATCTTCGACACCTCCCTCACGTTCGACCGGCTGGTGGATCCGGACGCCGCCACGGCGCCCGGCGCGCCGTTCGTCACCTCGACAGCGGCCGAGCGGCTGACGATGAACCTCAAACCGAAGATGATCCAGGACGAGATGGGTGAGGCGTTCGAGCGGGAGTACGGCCGCATGAGCGGCTTCCTGGGGGTCGAGACGCCGAATGCCCAGGCGGGCCTGCAGAACATGATCCTCATGGGCTTCAACTTCCCGCCCACCGAGATCATCGACGGGGTCGAGCTGCCACCGGGCATGGAGGCCACGCCGATCGCCTCGGCGGACGACGGCACCCAGATCTGGAAGATCACGCACAACGGGGTGGACACCCACCCCATTCACTTCCACCTCTACGACGTCCAGCTCATCAACAGGGTTGGCTGGGACGGCATCATCCGCAAGCCGGAGCCGACCGAGATCGGCTGGAAGGACACCGTTCGGGTCAGCCCGCTCGAGGACACGATCGTGGCCCTGCGGCCGATCATCCCGCCCATCCCGCAGGCGTGGAAGGAGGGCGGCGGCCTGCCCAACAGCATCCGGCTCCTCGACCCGTCCATGCCCGAGGGCATGTACATCGAGAACACCACCCAGCAGGAGGCACTCGGCTTCCCGATCTTCGCCTTCAACCCGGACGGCGAGCCGGTGGACATCGTCAACCACTACGTCAACTTCGGCTGGGAGTACGTGCTCCACTGCCACATCCTCAGCCACGAGGAGATGGACATGATGCACACCCAGGTGGTCGGGGTGGCCCCCAGGGCACCTGACGGCGTCAGCGCGGTCCGGGGTGGGAACGGCAACAACCGCTACTACGACGTCTCGTGGAACGACAAGTCGCGCAACGAGACGGCCTTCGTGGTCGAGCGGCGCGTGGCCGGCTCCACCGGTCCGTGGACGACGGTCGCAACGGTCAGGTCGGAGACGCTGGGTGGCCTCGGCTACACGCCGGGCACCGGGGACAGCCTCGGGAGGCGGACGTACCGCGACCCGCTCGGCAACGACCGGACCACGATCTACCAGTACAACGTCTACGCGATCAACGTCGTCGGTGATGTGTGGGACTACTCGAACCCCGCGTTCAACAACATCCCCGCAGGCGGCGGCTTCCCCACCCTCACCATCGACAGTCGCGCCACGACCGTCTCGCCGCAGACGGTGGCCGCGCCGAGCAACCTGACGGGGACACTCACGGTCNNNCTCCTCCAACGAGACCGGGTTCCTCATCCAGCGCACCAACGCCGATGGCACCAACGCCGTCAACGCCACCGTGGGACCGAACGTCACCACGTTCACCCAGACGGTGACGTCCGGCGTCGCCTACCTCTACCGGGTCCACGCGTTCAGCGACACCGCCCAGTCCGCCTGGTCCAACACCCTCCGGCTGCCGTAGCCGGCCGCGCAGAGCCCGGGGAGCTCAGCGCTCCCCGGGCTCCGGCGTGTCCCGCGGCGGCAGGCCGTCCCCGGGCGTCTCCAGCGGTCCACCCGGTCGGGCCGGCGATTCACCAGTTCTGGCCGCCGCCGGATCCGCCGCCGCGATCGCGCAGGTCCTGCTCCGCCTCCTCGCGGGCCCGCTGGTTGCGGTCCTCCAGCTCCTGGACCCGTGGGTCCGGCGGTGCGGGTGACGCCGGGGCCGACGGCTCACCGGACGGCGTCGGCTCCCCGCCGCCCTCCTGTCCCGGCTGCTCCTGGGAGCCGTCGTCGCCGTCGTCCGCCCCTGCGCACGGCGCCACGGCCGCCGCCGCCTCCGCCGCGAGCGCCGCCGCGCCGTCGCCGCTGCCCGCCTCCTGGGCGAGCCCGGTGATGGCGCGCGCGAGGTTCCTCCGCACGGCGCACTCCGGACTCGCGGGATCCTTCCGGCCCTCCTCGTCGAGCGCCGCCACCGGCACCCGCACCAGCGCGGCCTCGAGGGCCTCGCGTGCGCCGGCGAACTCCCCCTGGAGGAGGCGGGCGGTGCCCTGGTTGTAGGGCGCCTTCCACGGCTCGGGCCAGAGGGAGGTGACCGCGCGCTGGCGCGCGTAGGTGGTCTCCGCGCCCGCGGGGTCGCCTGCGGCGAGAACCGCAGCCGCCCGGGCGGCGAACCCCCACAGGGCGACCAGCGCCACGCCCGCCACGAGTGCCAGGACGGCCAGGGGCAGGGTTCGCCAGAAGATCCGGTCACGCCGCATGGATCCTCCTCAGCCGTCGCAGCGCCCCGAGCTGGTCGAACGCCTCCCACGCGAGCAGTGCCACCACCACCCACACGAAGGGCCAGTAGACGTCGCGGTAGACGTTCACGGTGGTCCGCCCGTCCTCGATCACCGTCTCGACGTCGATGCCCTCGGCCAGCGCCGCCAGCCCGCCGGGGGCAGTGCGGTGCAGATAGGGCACGCCGAGCGCCCCGGCGACCGCCCGCAGGTTCTCCTCGTCGATCCGCGACACCGCCGGCGGGCTGCCGGGCTGGCTCTCGTCCATGATGTAGGGCTGGTCGGGCCTCGGTGACCCGTCCCAGGACCGCATCCGGCCGCCCGCCGCCGTGCCGTAGCCCAGCACCGCACCGCCGTCCACGAGCGGCGCCAGCGCCCGGTAACCCTCCACGGACGACTCCCCGGAGGAGCCGTCGCCACGGGTGTCCTCGCCGTCGGCGAGGAGGAAGACAAGCCGCACGTCCTGGGGGGACCGTTCCGCCGCCGCCGCGAGCGCGGCGGCGAGCGCCGCCGTCGGACGGTCGAGCGCGGAGCCGGCCGAGTACATCGTGATCTCCTGTCGCACCGTCTCGGCCCACGTGACGACGG
>JALHDK010000023.1:0-4387 GCA_022838965.1 Actinomycetales bacterium
TACACGCTGATCGGGGCGCCGACCGGCGACGCGGAGTCGGAGACCTGACGGGCGTGACACCCGCGGCGGGGAGGGGGTCCGGTCCCCCTCCCCGCCGTCGTCATGGGATCAAAGCCCCAGATCTCGGCGGCGGGGGATGCGACGATGGAGAGGCCGGACACACGTCCGGCCCGCCACGACCGGGGTGACAATGACGCAGAGACCCACCGCCGTCACCGGCCGGCGCGGAGAGCTCAACGAAGCGCTCCTCGCCTCGCTCGGTCTGCCCCCGGACGCCTCGCCCGCGGCCGTCCAGGCCACCCGGGACCGTCTCACCGCCTTCCTTGCCGACGCGCCGCCCGAGTTGCGGACCTGGGCGGCACAGCAGGTCGCGGCCGCCGAGGCGGCCTGCGCGCTGCTCCTGCAGGAGGAGCCGGCGCGCGCGCTCCCCGCGGGGCGGGGTGCGCGGGTGAGCCCGGTGCTCGTCCTCCTGCTGATCCTGGGCGTGGTCAGCGGGGTGTACTTCCTCGGCGACTCCACGCCGTCGGCGCAGACATCCCCCACGGCGACAGCCACGGCCCCCACGCTCGACGAGGCACGGGTGGCGACCCTGGAGGACCGGGTCGCGGCCGATCCGGAGGACGTGGCCGCCATGCGTGAACTCGGTGAGCTGCACTACGCCGTCGGCGACTTCACCACAGCCGCGAGCTGGCAGCGGCGCATCCTCGAGGTCGATCCGGAGGACGTCGACGCCCACCTCGCGCTCGGCGTCGCCTCCTTCAACACCGGCGACCTCGAGACCGCCGAGACCCACTGGAAGCGGGCCGCGGAGCTCGATCCCGGCGATGCCGCCGTGCACTACAACCTCGGATTCCTCTACATGAGCATGGATCCACCCCGGATCGATGATGTCCGGTCGGAGTGGACCCGTGTCATCGAACTCGCCCCCGGCACCGACCTCGCCGCGACCGCCGCCGCCCACCTCGGCCGGCTCGACGACGTCGCGCCGTCCCCGGAGGCCACGCCATGAGCACGCGTCTCGACACCCCGACCGACGACGTCGCCGTCGACGCCGCCCCCGCGGACGTGCTCCGGCGCGTGTACGCCTTCTTCTACAACAAGCGCACCGGTCTGGTCCTGATCCTCGCCATGGTGGTGCTCACCCTCTTCGGGGTGCTGTTCGCCCAGGCACCGGCGGGCGTGCGGGACGACCCTGCCGCCTACGCCGCCTGGCTGGATGCCGTGCGGCCCCGCTACCGCGGCTGGACCGACATCCTGAGCTGGCTCGGCATGTTCCGGGTCTTCTCCTCCCTGCCCTTCCTGCTGGTGACCGCCCTGCTGGCGCTCAGCATCCTGGCCTGCTCCGCCCACCGGGTGCCGCGGCTGTGGGCCGCGGCGACCCGCCCGCACACGCACGTCTCCGCAACCTTCTTCGACCACGGGCGCCTGCGCGCCGCGGTGCCCGTGGCCGCGCCACCCGGGGAGGCGATGCGCCGTGCGGTCGGGGAGTTGCGGGCCCGGCGCTTCCGCGTGGTGGAGGACCCCGGGGGCACGGATCTCTACGCCGACCGGTACCGTTTCACCCCGTTCGGCACGGTGGTGGCGCACGTGGCCTTCGTGGTGATTCTCGTCGGGGTGCTCGTGACCTCGGCATTCGGCTTCAAGGACGAGCAGTTCACCGTCACCGTGGGGTCGACGGTGGAGGTGGGGCACGACACCGGACTGGCGGTGGAGCTGGTGGCGTTCCGCGACGAGTACCACCCGGACGGCACGCCCCGCGACTACGCGAGTGACCTCGTGCTCCACGAGGACGGCCGGGAGGTGGCGGCGAAGACCATCCGCGTGAACGACCCCCTGCGCTACGCCGGGATCTCCTTCAACCAGGCGTTCTTCGGGGTGGCGGTGGAGGTCACCGTGACGGATCCCGGCGGCACACCGCTGTGGTCCGGCGGCGTGCCCCTCCAGCGCGGCACGGCCGACGGGCTGTACACCTTCGGCAGCTTCACCCTCCCGGAGGAGGACCTCGAGGTCTACGTGGTCACGGCCGCGTCCGGCCAGGCCGAACGGTCGATCGGGGCGGGCGAGGCGCGGATCGAGGTGTACCAGCCCGGTGCCGACACCCTGGTGGCGTCCGGCCTGGTTCCCCAGGGGACACCCACGCCGATCGGCGGGCTGACCTTCACCTTCGAGCGGGAACGGCAGTACTCCGGACTGATCGTGTCACGCGATCCCGGCGCTCCGTGGGTGTGGGTCGGCGGCGCCCTGCTCGTCCTGGGGTCCTGCGCCGCGATGTTCTTCCGCCACCGTAGGGTGTGGGTGAGGGTGGAGCCGGCCTCCGGCGGCAGCCTCGTGCGGCTGGTGTCCCCCGACCGTCCCGACCCGACCTTCGAGGCATGTTTCCAGGAGATCGTCAGCGCCCTCGACGTCGAGCGCCCTGACAGGAAGGCAGGGATGAATGCTTGAGTTCTCGAAGTTCGCCATCGCGGCCGCCGCCCTTCTCGTGGCGCTTGCGCTGGTGGGGTACGTCGTCGTCGTCGCCACCGGCCGGTCCGCCGCGCGTGGTTCCGTGGCCGCACGCGCGGCCGTGCGGACGGGTGTGGGCGGGCGGGGCGTCGTCGCCGACGCCCCCGCGGCGGGCGACGTCGTCCCCGCGGCGGGTAGTGCCGCCGAGGGGGCACCCCCGGCGGGGAGGGGCGTCGCGTGGTACGCGTCCACGATGGTGCGGCTCGCCGTCGTGCTGATGACGGCGGCGCTCGTCGCCCGGGCGATCGCGACCGGACACGCCCCGTTCGCCAACCAGTACGAGTTCGCGATCTCCTTCGCCTGGGGCATGACGCTGGCGTTCGCCTGGTTCGACTGGCGGTACAACATCCGCGCGCTGGCGCTCGCGGTGCTCCCGGTGGTCCTCGCCATGCTGCTGTACGCGACCACGCAGAACGCCGAACCGTCACCGCTCATCCCGGCGCTGCAGAACAACCTGCTGCTCACACTGCACGTGCTGACGGCGGCCCTCTCCTACGGCGCGGCGTGCGTCTCGTTCGGCGCGGCGGTGCTGTACCTGATCAAGCCGCACGTGACATGGCACCTGCCGAGCTACGAGAAGCTCGACGAGGTGGGCTACCGCGGCGTGGTGGCCACCTTCCCGCTCATCACGATCATGATCATCCTGGGCGCGCTCTGGGCCGACACGGCGTGGGGCCGCTACTGGGGCTGGGATCCCAAGGAGACGGCGGCGTTCGTGACGTGGCTGATCTACGCGGCCTACCTGCACGCCCGCGTGGTGCGGGACTGGCGCGGGAAGCGGGCCGCCTGGCTGCTGGTGCTCGGCTTCGCCGCCGTGATGTTCTCCTACTTCGGGAACCACTTCTTCGGGGGCCTGCACGCCTATGCAGGGTAGGAGTCGCCTGACCGTCCTGGGCCTCGTTCTGGTGCTGGTACTCGGAGGGGCCTCGCTGTTCGTGGGCCGGCTGGGTGGCGACGCGTCGTCGGGCGCCCCGGGCGCGGGCGGTGCCGGTGCGGGCGGCCCGGGCGGCGGGCAGGCAATCGCCGGCGGCACGCTGGTTGACGTGACGGGCAGTGGGGTCGCGCCCGAGGTGGGCAAGCGGGCGCCCGACTTCACCGCGGAGACCGTCGACGGTGAGGTGGTCTCGCTGAGCCAGTTCCGGGGCCGGCCGGTGTGGCTGACGTTCGGGGCGACGTGGTGCGCCTCGTGCCGCGTGGAGGCCCCCGACATCCAGGCTGCGTACGAGGAGGCGGGCGACGCCGTCGTGCTCGCCGTGTACCTGTCGGAGCGGGCGGACGAGGTGCGCACCTACGCCGAGCGGGTGGGCATGACGTTCACCCACGTCCCGGACCCGGACGAACGCATCGCTGCCCAGTACCACGTGATCGGGGTTCCCCAGCACTATTTCATCGACCGGGACGGCGTGGTGCGATCGCTGAGGTTCGGCGTGCTGAGCCGGGGGCAGATGGACGCGGAGCTGGACGCGATCGCGCAGTGAGGGTGGGCCGTTGGCGCGCATCCTTCCCGGCGCGGGCGCGCGAGGCGCCTCGGATCAGAACGGTGGCGGATCGTCGTCATCGGCGGCAGCGTGGGACCTGCCGAGGAGGCAGCCGCCGTGGAGCCGGGGTGTCCGTTCGGGGTGTGTGACGTAGGTGCGCCCGGTTGCGGAGATCCAGTCCCGCGTGCCATCCGGCTTGCGTGGGCCGGGCCTGCCCGCCTGGAGGGTCTTCACCCGGTGACAGCGACCGCAGAGACAGACGAGTTCGTCCACGGACGTCCCACCCCCGAGTGCCCAGTCGTGAACGTGGTCCTGTTCGCACCGGCGGGCGGGGACGGAGCAGGTGGGGCGGGTACAGGTGCGGTCACGGAGCCGCACCGCCAGGGCGATGGCCGCCGGCGGGGCGT
>JALHDK010000023.1:4434-18469 GCA_022838965.1 Actinomycetales bacterium
GGCGGGGCGTATCGCGTCCGCCCGATGTCGAGCGGCGCGCCTGTCAGCGTGTCCGTCACGATCCGCCGCCACGACCCACCCGCAGCCAGCAACAGTGCGATCGCCGGCGTGATCGGACCGTAGCCCTCCAGCCACGCGGCCTCCGTGCGGTGCCCGCGCAGGGGGCCATCCGGGATGGTCTCGCCGGGCCCGCCCTCGGACCCGCACGCGGATCCGCCCTCGGTGGCGCCCCCGGACGCGCCCTCGGACGCGCCTCCGGACCCGTCCGCGGTCGCGCCCTCGGCCGGGAGGAAGCCCTCCTCCACCGCGACGACCTTCGCAACGCTGGTGAGCGGCGTCCAACCGGGCACGGCGCGGGCGAGGACCTCGAGGGGGATGGTGACGTTGATCTGGGGGGCGCCGAGCGGACCTCGGTGCCGTTCGCCGTCGTGAACTCCCACCCCTCCTGCAGGGTGCGCCGGCCCCACTCGGCGAGTGCGTCGGCCCGCACCTGGGTGCAGGTCCGCTGATCGCCGGCCGAGAGGGCCGCGGAGGCGACGAAGTCCAGCGCGCAATCCAGCGCGACAGCCTGATCGGCCGGGAGAACCACACCCATGCGGGCCATGCCGTCGGGGAGGACCTGGGGGCGGGTGACACGGCGCTGGCGGGTGGCGGCCTCATGCCGTGTGTCCGCGTTGTCGGGGTCGAGTTCCACCAGGGCGCGGGCGATGTCCCGCCGCAACTCGGTCGGCGTCCGGGTGGCCGCCGACGGGAGGACGCGCTCCTCAACCGCCCACGCCACCGGCGCGACGACGTCGCCAAGGCAGTCGACCAGCACCCACGCCTTGTCGAGGCTGATGACCCCCGCCTCGAAGGCCTCACCCGTGGCCCGGAGCATCCCGCCCGTGACCACCCCGACCTTGACCAGCCGGTTCGCCATCATCCGGCTCACGCCGAGGGCCATGGAGATCTCCTCGGCCGCGGAATTGATCGCCCCGTTCCGGTCACTGTGGGCGAACACGGCGGAGCTGGCAAGGAGGGCGGCGAATCCCGCCTTGAAGGCCGCGATCCGCGCCTCCATCCGGTGTGCGGACTGCAGGCACTCGAGCCACCCGTCCACCTCGGAGAGGAGGGCGTTCATGGTGACCGCGGGGGGCGGCAACGCCGACGCCTTATCTGGCATGACACCTGTCATGACACCCACGGTACGGATCAGGACTGACACTTACGCGAACACGCGTTCGCCCCTCCACACCCCCAGTCTGTGTTCTGCACCACAGTAGGATGAGCGCATGGACGGGACACGGCGGGCCCTCGACGCCGTGCGAACCGCGCCCACCATTCTCGAGGCCATCAACCGCTTCCCGGCCCTCTCCGCCGCCGCGGCCGCGGACGATCCGCGGGCCGCCTTCGCCCACCTGCGCGCCGTGATCGCGCACCCGCGGGACGACGTCGTCGCCATCGGGGCGGTGCACGCACTGGCCGCGGTGCGGCCGACGCCGCCCACTCCCGCCCACGACCTGCTCGCCGACCTCCTCACGCACCCGAGTGTCCACCTGCGGGAACACGCCGTGTGGGCGCTGGAGTCGGTGCCCCCCGTGCCCCGGGCGGTGCCGGAGCTGGGGGCGATGGTGGCGGCCGGCGGCTTCCCGGGGACGCTCGCGGAGCGCACGCTCGAGGTGTGGCGGGGCTGCGACGGCGCGGACGCGGGCGTCGCCGCCGACTCGCTGGCCATCGACTCGCCGGCCGCCGGCTCGCCGGAGCGCCGCGGCATCACGATGGCGCAGGTCTTCCTGCACGCGGAGATCGACGGGAGTCTGCGGCACGCGGGGCAGGGTGACACCGGCGGCATCGCCACCCTGCTCGTGCATCTGGCGGAGGCGCTCACCGGGGGGCCCACCGGAGTGGACCGGGTCCTGACGATCTCCCGCGGGGAGTCCTCCGGCCTCGAGGAGGCGCTGCGGCACGTCACCGAGCCGGGCAACCACTACCTGGGTCTCCCACTGGAGCGGCGACGCGCCGCCGACTCCTGGGTGCTGCGCCCGGCCGCGCGGGACGGAATCCGCCGGGTGCTGCGCGCCGCGGGGCAGGTGGACGTGATCCACCTGCGGATGGCGGACGTCGGCTCGTGGGTGGCTGCCGAGGTGGCGCGGGACCTCGGCATCCCGGTGGTGCTGACCCTGGCGCCGGATCCCCACGCCCTCATCGCGCAGCGGGAGGCGGAGGGCTCCCTCACCCGGCACACCTTCGGCGCCGCGGACCACGCCGAGCACCTCGTCTTCCGGGTGCAGCTCCTGCGGGACCTCGCGGACCAGGCCGCGCAGCTGGTCGTGTTCCCCCGGCCGGACCTGGCGCGGGACATGCGTGTCCTGCTGGGCATCGACCCCTCCCGGGAGTCCCACCGGGTGACGGTGGTCCCGGAGGGCATCGACGTCGCCGCGATGGACCGGACACTCCTGGACGTGCGGGCCGCGACGCCGTCGCCCGCCACTGCCGGCGCCCTCGCCGAGCTGGACGCGCTCCTCGCCACCCTCCCGCCCGGGCGGCGGGACCTGCCGCTGGCCCTCTCCGTTGGGCGGCTCCACCGGGTGAAGGGGATGGCGACGCTCGTCGAGACGTGGGCGCGCCACCCCGAACTGGCGGAGCGCTGCAACCTCCTCATCGTCGGCGGCGACCTGGACGACCCCAACGCCGACGAGAAGGAGCAGCTCGACCGGATCCACGCCCTCCGTGACCGCCACCCCGACGCTCCGGTGGGGGGATTGCTGCTCGCCGGGCACCGGCCGAACTTCACGGTCGCGGTGTGGCTCGCGGCGGCGCGGTTCGGCCGTCCCGGCCTGGCCGCCCCGCACGGGGTGTACGTCTCGGCGAGCCTGAAGGAGGAGTTCGGCATTGCGATCCTGGAGGCGATGGCGGCGGGGCTCGTCGTCGTCGCCCCGGACGGGGGCGGACCGGCCACGTACGTCGACGACGGCGTCACCGGCTACCTCGTCGACACGACCTCACGGGGGGCGCTGGCGGAGGCCATCGTCGACGCCCTCGACCTCGCCGCGGCACCCGGGACGGAGGAGCGCGCGGAGGAGGCCCGTGCGCTGGTGCGGGGCCAGTTCAGCATCGACACCATGGCGGCGACACTGGGCGCCGTGTACCAGCAGGCCGTGGCGCGCCGACGGGCGGGCACGGCGGAAAGGGAGACCCCGTCATGACGCTGCTCGTCATCAGCCCGGACTACGCCTCCCACCTGTTCCCGCTCGCCACGCTCGCGACAGCGTGGCGCGAGGCGGGGGAGCGCGTGGTTGTGGCAACGGGGCACGCCACGGAGGCGATCGTGGGTGCCTTCGGGTACGAATGGGCGCACCTGCGGCTCGGGCGCGGTTCCAACCCGGGGGTGATCCGGGCCGAGAACCAGCCGCCGGGGGAGGACGAGGCATTGCGCGGCTTCTTCGCCGCCACGCGGCGCGGGGCGGTGGAGACCCTCGCGTTCCAGGCGGCCGCCCGCCGCTCCGACCTGCTGTGGAACCCGGTGGGTGTGGCGCGGGACGTGCTGGACGTGGTGGAGCGGGTCCGGCCGCGGCACGTCATGGTGGACCACCTGGCGTTCAGCGCCCGGCTGGGGCTGATGGCGTCGGGTGTGCGGCACGCCGACGTCGTGCTGGGGCATCCCTCCACGCTGGTGGTGGGGGACGAGGTGTACGGCTACCCGACGGCGTGGCCGCGCCGCTTCCACCCCGACCCGCAGGCCCTGTCCCACCTTCGCCGGCAGTGTGAGGAGGTGCGGGACGCCTTCACCGCGGAGTGGAACGCCGCACTGGGGGTGCTGGACCCTCGCCGTGCGCCCAGCAGGGACGCGTTCGCGGAGACCGGGGACCTGCTGCTGTTCAACTACCCTGAGGAGCTGCATCCCCCGGCACGCACGGTGCTGATGCCGCCGCACGTCTTCCTCGGATCCGCAGTGCGGACCGAGCCGCGGGATCCGGAGCTCGAGGAGTGGCTCGGCTCGGACAGCGCTCCCCTCGTGTACGTCAGCCTGGGCAGCTTCCTCTCCGTGCGCGCGGACGTGCTGGCCCGGATCGCCGAGGCGCTGCGCGGTCTCGACGTGCGGGTGGCGCTGGCGCGCGGGCAGACCCCGCGCGCGGCGCTCGAGCCCGTTCCGGGGTCCTGGCTGGTGCGGGAAGCGCTCCCGCAGGTGACGCTGCTGGCACACGCAGCGCTGGCGGTGTCCCACGCCGGCAACAACTCGGTGACCGAGGCGCTGCACGCGGGTGTCCCCCTGGTGCTGCTGCCCTTCTCCACCGACCAGTTCGCGGGGGCCGCCGCCCTGGAGGACGCCGGGTTCGGTGAGGCGCTCGATCCCAACGTCGCCACCGCGGCGGACTTGCGCGACGCCGTCACGCGGATGCTCGCCCTGGGCGGCGAGCCGCGGGCCCGCCTGACCGCGCTGGGCAAACGGCTGCGGATGCACCCTGGCTCGGGAGTCGCCCGGCGTGCGCTCGTGGGATCCTGACGGGCATGGAATCCGTGCGTCCTGCCGAGTGGTGGAAGTCCGCCGTCGTCTACCAGATCTACCCCCGTTCCTTCGCGGACAGCGACGGCGACGGCGTGGGCGACATCCGCGGCATCATCGGGAAGCTGGACTACCTCGCCGCCCTCGGCGTCGACGTGATCTGGCTGTCGCCGCTGTACCGGTCCCCGCAGGACGACAACGGGTACGACATCTCCGACTACCTGGACGTGGACCCCACCTTCGGCACCCTGGCGGATCTGGAGGAGCTGTTCGCCGGCATCCACAGCCGCGGGATGAAGGTGGTCATGGACCTGGTGGTCAACCACACCTCGGACGAGCACCCCTGGTTCGTGGAATCGCGCTCCAGCCGGGAGAACCCCAGGCGGACCTGGTACTGGTGGCGCCCACCGCGGCCCGGACACGAGGGGGGCACGCCCGGCGCCGAGCCCACCAACTGGGCCTCCTTCTTCTCCGGCCCGGCGTGGGAATGGGACGAGGCCACCGGGGAGTACTACCTCCACCTGTTCTCCCGGAAGCAGCCGGACCTCAACTGGGAGAACCCGGAGGTCCGGCACGCCGTGTACGACATGATGCGCTGGTGGCTCGACCGGGGCGTCGACGGCTTCCGGATGGACGTGATCAACCTGATCTCCAAGCAGGTGAACGAGGACGGCTCGCTGCCCGACGGCGCAGTCCCCGGTGGCTTCACGGGGGCGGGGGCCCTCGGGGACGGCTTTCCGTTCTACGGCAACGGGCCGCGCATCCACGAATTCCTCCAGGAGATGCATCGCGAGGTGCTCGCGGGCCGCAACCTCATCACTGTGGGGGAGACCCCGGGTGCCACCGTGGCCGACGCGGTCCTCTACACCGACCCCGCCCGCGGCGAGGTCTCCATGGTGTTCACGTTTGAGCACATGGGACTGGACGCGCTTGGCACCAAGTGGGACCTGAAGCCGCTCGACCTGCGGGATCTCAAGGCCAACCTCACCGCCTGGCAGGAGGGTCTCGCGGAGAGGGGCTGGAACTCCCTCTACTGGGACAACCATGACCAGCCGCGCATCGTCTCCCGCTGGGGCGACGACGGGGCGCACCGGGTGGTGTCGGCGAAAGCGCTGGCCACGGTGCTGCACCTGTTGCGCGGGACGCCCTACGTGTACCAGGGGGAGGAGATCGGGATGACCAACGCCCACTTCACCTCCCTCGACCAGTACCGGGACATCGAGTCGCTGAACTGGGCGCGCGAGGCGCTCGCCCGCGGCGTCCCGCCCGAGATGGTGCTGCGGTCGCTGGCGGCGAAGTCGCGCGACAACGCCCGGACCCCCATGCAGTGGGATGCCGGGCCGAACGCCGGCTTCACGACCGGCACGCCATGGCTTGCGGTCAACCCGAACCATGTCGAGGTCAACGCCGCCGCGGCCCTCGCCGACCCGGACTCGGTCCTCCACCACTACCGCCGGCTCATCGAGCTGCGGCACACCCTCCCGGTCGTGGTGCACGGCGACTACCGTCTCCTGCTTCCCGCGGATCCGCAGGTCTTCGCCTACGTCCGCACGCTCGACGACCACCGGCTCCTCGTGGTCGCCAACCTCTCCGGCGCCGCCGCGGCCGTCGATCTGGGTGACGACGCCGCACTGCTCTCCGGCGAGGTGCTGCTCGCCGCCGGGGGCCCGGAGGAGGGGCCCGGCCGTGGCGGCGGGACGGCGCCGGACGACGCCGTCGTCACGCTGGCGCCGTGGGAGTCACGGGTGGTCCTCTCGCGCGGCTGACCGTCCCACGGGCTGTGCGTCCCGGATGCCGGGTGGTGTGCGCTGCCATACTGTGCGCGTCTGGAACCGATTCACGAAGGAGTGCACAGGCATGGCAATCATTGACTTCGGCGGCGTGCAGGAAGATGTCATCACCCGGGACGAGTTCCCGATGGAGAAAGCGCTGGAGGTCCTGAAGGACGAGACCATCGCGGTGATCGGCTACGGTGTCCAGGGCCCGGCCCAGAGTCTCAACATGCGGGACAACGGTTTCAACGTGATTGTCGGTCAGGCCAGGGAGTTCGAGCGCGACTGGAACCGCGCGATCGCCGACGGGTGGATCCCGGGCGAGACACTCTTCGACATCGAGGAGGCGGCGCGGCGCGGCACCATCGTGCAGCTGCTCGTCTCGGACGCGGCCCAGCGTGCGATCTGGCCCCTCATCAAGGAGTGCCTGAACCCCGGCGACGCGCTGTACTTCTCGCACGGCTTCTCCATCACCTACAAGGACCAGACCGGCGTCGTGCCCCCGGAGGACGTGGACGTGCTGCTCGTGGCGCCCAAGGGTTCCGGGACGTCGGTGCGGCGCAACTTCCTCTCCGGCGCCGGCATCAACTCCAGCTTCGCCGTGGAGCAGGATGCCACCGGCCGCGCCCGGGAGCGCTGCCTGGCGCTGGGCATCGCCGTGGGGTCCGGGTACCTGTTCCCCACCACGTTCCGGAACGAGGTCTTCAGCGACCTGACCGGGGAGCGCGGCGTCCTGATGGGCGCGCTCGCGGGTGTGATGGAGGCCCAGTACGAGGTGCTGCGCGCACACGGGCACTCCCCGAGCGAGGCGTTCAACGAGACCGTGGAGGAGCTCACCGAGTCCCTCATCCGGCTCGTGGGGGAGAACGGCATGGACTGGATGTACGCCAACTGCTCGGCCACAGCCCAGCGCGGCGCCCTGGACTGGAAGCCGAAGTTCCGGGCCGCGGTGGCCCCGGTGTTCGCGGAGCTGTACGAGTCGGTGGCGTCCGGCGCGGAGGCCGCGCGGGTGCTGGAGTCCACGGGCAAGCCCGACTACCAGGTGGGCCTCGCCGCCGAGCTCGCCGAGATGGGGAACTCGGAGCTGTGGCGGGCGGGCAAGGCCACGCGCTCCCTCCGGCCGCGTGAGGGCGCCAAGGCGTTCTCCGGCACGACTGCCGGGGTTGCGGGCCGCGAGTACTAGGACCCACCGACGGCGGTCGGGGCGCTCCCGCCCCGGCCGCCGTCTACACTCGCCGCATGGCCACCCTGATCATCCTGCGTCACGCCAAGTCCTCCTGGGACACCGGGGAGCCGGACATCCGCCGCCCCCTCGCGGAGCGGGGCATGCGCGACGGCGTCGCCGCGGGTGAGGTGCTGGCCGACTACGACCTCGACGTCGTCCTGTGCTCCGAGGCCACGCGGGCGCGCCAGACGTGGGAGCGTGCGGTGCTCGGCGGCGCGGCCTGCGACGACGTGCGGTTCACGGACGCGCTCTACGGCGCGTGGCCGTCCGACGTCGTCGATCTGCTCCGGGAGCTCCCCGGGGAGGTGGACACCGTCCTGGTGATCGGTCACGAGCCGACGCTGAGTGAACTGGTGCTGGAACTGGCGGAGCGGTCCGACCTCACCGACCGCGTGGCGGAGAAGTTCCCCACGGCCGGCATCGCGGTGCTCGAATTCGACACCCCGTGGAATGCCCTGGACACCGGGGTGCTCACCCGCTTCGTGGTCCCACGCGGATAGGAGCGCTGGCGGGGAGCGGGAGGACACGCCCATCCCCCGGATCTGAGATGCCGGGATTTTAGTCCCTTGCGCGTGTGCATCACGTCAGTTAGTACGGGATGACCACGGGTGGAGGAGGCGTCCCATGGGCGCGGTTCGTCGAGTGATGCTGGTGCTGGTCTCCCTGTTCGTCATGCTCGGGGTGGCGGTCCCGTCGCCCGCGGAGGCGGCGACGTCCTCACAGATCGCCGAGGCGCAGCGGATCCTCACGAAGTTCGCCATCCCCACGGGTCCGGTGGATGGCATCTGGGGCGCCCAGACCGCGCAGGGCATGTGCACCTTCCGGCAGATCGCGGGCCTGCCCGTCTCCCGCGGCGGGATCACGAGTTCGGACCTCGCCACCTTGCGGAACTACAACTCCTGGTACGCGGGCCTCGGGTCGATTCCCGCGCCGGCGCGGAACGGGCGGTCCACCTACCTGCTCGCCAACGAGACCTGCCAGACGATGGTGTACGTGAAGGGCGGCGCCTACGTGAAGGTCTTCCGCATCTCCACCGGCAGGGCCGGATACCCGACCCCGAACGGCTCCTTCTGGCTCGGGGCCACCTTCCCCGGCTGGAGTTGCAGCACGATCTTCCCGGAGAGCTGCTACATCCACAGCGCCGGCGCCAACGCGTGGTACACCACGAAGGGTGTGGCGTACTCGAAGTACGGGAACATGTACAACAAGCGGTCCTTCTCGGGCTCGTTCATGCTGCACGGCTCCGGGTACGTGCCCACCTACCCGGCGAGCCACGGCTGCATCCGCGTGAGCGTGGCCAACTCCGACTGGCTGTACCGGAACATCAGCAACGCCGCCGGGACGGTGCCGCTCTCGGTGATCGGCCAGTACTGAAGCGGCCGGTACTGCCATCGGACGGCGCCGGGCGGCCGGTCCTGAAGCGGCGGGTACCGGGCGGCGCGTGCGGTGGTGGTGCCTCAGAGCGTGATGACCGACCCGCCGACCCGTTCCGCCTCGGTCGGGTCGTGCGTGATGAGCAGGACGGTGCGGCCGCGCGCCCGGGAGCGCACGTACCCGATGACCCGGTCCTTGGTGGCCTCGTCCAGACCCTTGAAGGGCTCATCGAGGCACACGAAGTCGCCCTCCGCCATCATGGCCCGCACGATCGCCACCCGTCGCCGCTGCCCCCCGGACAGCTGACGGACGGGCTTGCGGACGTCGTCGTCGTCGAGCCCGACGGCGGCCAGCTCTCCCCTGACGACGCCGGCTCCCGGCCTCCCCGGCAACACCAGCTGCACGTTTCCGACCGCCGTCATCTGTTCGCACAAGCGGTCCTCCTGGAACACGGCGGCGAGGCGGTGCCCGGCGAGGCCCTGCACCTCGCCGGAGTCGGGCGGGATCAGACCCAGGAGGATGTGCGCGAGGGTGGTCTTCCCCACCCCGCTGGGCCCCATGAGGACGGTGATGGCGTGGTCGGGGATGGTGAGGGAGATCCCGTCGAGCACGCGGGTCTCGCCGAAGCTCTTCGACAGGCCACTGATCCGGATCATCAGTCCCCCCAGCGGGCCAGGCGGCCGGCGCCCGCCCGCAGCGCCACGAGGAACGCCTTCTCGAAGGTGAAGCTGAGCAGCACGATCACGATCGTCCAGCTGAAGAGTTCCGCCGTGGAGAGGAAGATCTTCGCCTGGTAGAGCCGCTCTCCGATGCTGCCGTCCGGGAGTCCGATGACCTCCGCAGCCACACCGCTCTTCCACGCCAGCCCGATCGCGGTGCGGGACGCCGACTGGAGGTGGGGCAGCACCGCCGGGAGGTCGATCGCCCGGAAGCGCCGCCACCACGGGATCCGGAACACCCGGGCCATCTCGCGGAGCGCCGGGTCCCGGTGGTCGATCCCCTCGAGGACGTTCGTGTGGATCACCGGCAGGGCGATCAGGAAGGCGATCACGAGGGAGAGCGTCCGGCTGTTCGCCCAGATCAGCACGAGGATGATGAAGCTGACCACCGGCACGCTGCGCACCACCAGGATCAGCGGCCCGACCAGTGCCCGGATCAGCGGAAACGCCCCGCTGAGGATCGCCAGGACGCTGCCGGTCAGGAGGGCGAGCCCGAAGCCGGCGACGATCCGGGCGAACGAGTGCCAGACGGTGGCCCAGAAGCCCGGGGTCCCCACCAGACTGGCGAGATTCGCCAGCACGGCCATCGGGGACACCAGCAGGAGCTCCTGGCCCACCGCGACGCTGGCGAGGTGCCAGACCGCCAGCCAGAAGGCGAGTGCGAGAAGGTAGCGGCCGAGGGCGGTGCCGCGACCGCCCGGGACGTCGGTGCTACCCCTCGTACCAGAAGTCATCGCCGGGCAGGGCACCTCCGATCGACTGCGGGTTCGCTTCGAAGAGTACCTGCAGGTAGCCCTCCAGCTGCTGCCGCAGCTCGCTGCCGGCGATGAAGACGATGTTGCTGGCCGGGATGGCCTTCTCGGCGATCGGCGCCGCGGGGACGATGCCGTACTCCGCGATCAGTGCGGCCGCCTCCGCGGGGTTCTCGTTGGTGAACGCGGTCGACTCCTCGTAGTCCGCGAGGAACTCCGTGAACGCCGCAGGGTTCTCCGCCGCGAAGTCCCGGGAGACGATGGCGACGCCCATCACCAGGCTGCTGTCCGGGGTGACGGCGGCCCACTCCTCGGTCAGGTCGAGGGCCACGCGGGCGTTCGGGTTCTGCTGCTGCACGATCGTCACGAACGGTTGCGGCAGCAGTGCGACGACGTCCGCGCCCTCGGCCAGCAGGACGGCGAGCTCGGTGTGCTCGCTCTTCCACTCGACCGTGACGTCCGTGGCGGGGTCAATGCCGTTGCCCCGCAGGATGTGATCCAGGACGTACTCGGGGCTGGAGCCCTTGCCGGTGGCGTAGATGGTCCGGCCCCGCAGGTCCTCCACGCTCGAGACGGTCTCCCCGTTCTCCACCAGGTACAGCACGCCGAGGGTGTTGATGGCGGCCACCTGGACGGCCCCCTCGGTGCGGTTGTACAGGACGCTCGCGAGGTTGGAGGGGACCATGGCGACATCCACCTGTCCCTGCGCCACGAGCGGCACGATCTCGTCGGGGGTGCCGTACATGGTCACCTGGTAGTCGTGCCGCGTCTCCCCGGCCTCCGCGTCGCTCATGAGTTTCACGAGCCCCATGGTGGTGGGGCCCTTGAGGGAGGCGATGCGGATCGTCGTGGGAGTCGCGGCCTCCGTCGTCGTCGTGGTCGTCGTCGACGACGGCGCGGTGCTGCTGCACGCGGCGAGCAGGGCGATGACGGCGGCACCGAGGAAGCGGGACAGGGTTCGAGTGGTCATCAGCGGCCTTTCGACATGGGACCGGCATGAGGCTGCGGCCAGCCCCAGTATCCGGGCATGCCGGCGGCGTCCCTCTGGGACCCACGTCCGGGGGCGGTCGTTGCGCGCGTCACACGCGGGCTACTTCACCACCAGCACCGGCAGGTGCGACTTGCGGATCACCTCGTCCGACACCGAGCCGAGGATGAGTTCTGCGAGGTGGCCCTTCCCCGTCGCGCCGATCACGATGATCGAGGCGTTCTCGGCCGCGGCGGTGCGGAGGACGACGTCGGCGGGGTCACCGACCTCCACCGCGGCGGTGGCCCGCAGTCCCGCGGCCTCGAAGGTGTCGGCGAGCCGGCCCACCTCCTCCGCGGCGGACTCCCG
The DNA here is from genome assembly GCA_022838965.1 of Actinomycetales bacterium. The sequence continues at coordinate 16,096 of JALHDK010000023.1, forward strand.
CCACTCGTCGATCGCCTGCTGGGTGAGGGCCGGCGTGGTGCCGACCGCACCGAAGAAGGAGGGCCCGGCCGGGGCCATCATCGTGCTGGTGTCCATGACGTGCAGTACGTATACCTCCTCGGCTCCGGCCTCCCGCAGCTTGAGGATGTAGTCGGCGGCCTTCCGCGAGATCTCCGAGAAGTCGGTGGGGTAGAGGATGCGGTGAAACAGCATTGTTCGCGTCCTGTCATCTGGTGGTGGTGCTGAGGTCTCAGCGTCTCAGGGTCGTGACGGTCACGGTGCCCGAATGCGCGAAGCGTACCGCGCGATCCCCCGGGGGGGCGGGAGTGGCCGCCGGAGCCGGCCGCGCCCGGCAGAACGCTCGCCGACCGCTGCCCCGCGCCGCTATCGTGCGTGTGAGCGCGAGGAGGACGAATGACCGACCGGCCAGTGGTACGGACGCCGCAGGGCGCCGTGCGGGGATTCTGGCGGGAGGTTGGGGCGTCCCGGCACGCCGGACCGTCCCGCTCCGCCGCCTTCCTGGGCGTCCCCTTCGCTGAGGCGCCGGTGGGGTCCCGCCGGTTCGCCGCCCCCCAGCCCCACCCCGGCTGGTCCGGCGTCCGTGACGCGACGGCGTACGGACCCACCCCGCAGCGGCGTCCGCTCGCCGCGATCACCGCCATTCCCGAGCCCTCCGTCCCGGGCGACGCCACCCTGAACGTCAACGTCTTCACCCCCGCCCCGGGCGATCACGATGCCCGTCTGCCCGTGTTCGTCTGGATCCACGGAGGCGGGTACAAGGCCGGCTCGCCGGCTTCCCCGTGGTACGACGGCGCTGCCTTCAACCGCGACGGCGTGGTCACGGTCACGCTCTCCTACCGCCTCGGCTTCGACGGCTTCGGCTGGATCGCCGACGCGCCCCCGAACCGGGGGCTCCTCGATCAGATCGCGGCGCTCGAGTGGGTGCAGCGCACCATCACCGCGTTCGGAGGCGATCCCGGTCGTGTTACCGTCGGTGGCCAGTCCGCCGGGGGTGGTTCCGTCCTCGCTCTCCTGTGCTCGCCACGCGCCCGCGGGCTGTTCCATGCGGCGATCAGCCAGTCCGGGGCCCTGCGGCCGGCGACGGCGGAGGCCGCGCGCGGCGTCGGGCGGCGCCTCGCGGCACTCGCCGGTGTGCCGTGCACCCGGGAAGGCCTGGCGGCGCTCTCCGAGGACGAGCTCCTCGACCTGCAGGAAGTGGTGGAACGTGAGCAGGACAGCGCGACCGGGACGCTCGGTGACGCGGTGCGGGATCTCGTGGCACGTGGCGGGCTCTCGCTCCCCTTCTCCCCGTGGGTGGACGGGGAGGTGCTGGTGGACGATCCGCTCCGGGCGTTTCAGACGGGGTCCGGGGCTCGGGTCCCGCTGCTCATGGGGGCGACGGCCCACGAGGTTGACAGCGCCGCAGCGAAGTTCGCGCCGCTGGTGGGAGGGGCGGACGTGGAGTCCGCGCTGACGGAGGCCATGGGTTCCTGTGCGCTGACGTATCTCGCGGAGACGCACGACCAGCCGGGCGGGATGGCCGGACAGCTCGCCCACCTGTGGACGACCATGCTGTTCCGGGTTCCGATCGTGCGCTGGGCGGCGGCGCGCGGGGACGTCCCGACGTGGTTGTACGACTTCCGGTACCGGCCGGACGGCGATGGCCTGGCACTGCACTGCGCCGACCTGCCCTTCACCTGGGATTGTCTCGGGGCGGAGCGGGCCGCGGCTCTGGTGGGGGCCGGCGCACCACAGGATCTCGCCGACGCCATGCACGGCGCCTGGGTGGAGTTCATCCGCACGCACGCGGCACCCTGGCGGGCCTGGGACGAGGCGGGAGTGGCCATGGTCTTCGCCGATCCCAGCCAGGCGGGGCCCGCGTTCGGGCTGGAACGCGCTCTGGCGCGGGCTCTTCCGGCCTGAGACCTCACGCGGCGAGCGCGGCCTCGATGTCGGGGCGGATCTGCGCCGGGGTGACGGTCGGGGCGTAGCGCTTGATCACCCGGCCCTCACGGTCCACCAGGAACTTCGTGAAGTTCCACTTGATGGCACCACCGAGCAGGCCCTTCTTCTCCGACTGCAGCCACGCCCACAGCGGGTGGGCATCCGCGCCGTTGACCTTGACCTTCCCGAACATCTGGAAGGTCACTCCGTAGTTGCGCTGGCAGACGGACGCGATCTCCTCGGCGGTCTCACGCTCCTGGTGGAACTGGTCGCTGGGGAAGCCGATCACCGCGAGGCCGCGGGGGCCGTATTCCCGGTGCAGTTCCTCGAGGCCGGTGAACTGGGGAGCGAGGCCGCAGTCACTCGCGGTGTTCACCACGAGGACCACCTGGCCGCGGTAGTCGGCGAGATGCTTCTCCTCGCCGCGGAG
>JALHDK010000248.1 GCA_022838965.1 Actinomycetales bacterium
TCCTCGATCAGGTCGCAGAATCCCCGCAGCTCATCAAGCTCCAGCTCCTCTAGCCGCTTCCCGAGCTCGATGGCATGCCGGACCGCCGCCCCGACGAAGAGGGTCAACGCGACGAGGGCGGTGACCTCGGCGAGCAGCCACGCGTAGACCCAGGCCAAGCGCGCGACCGCCGGCGCCTGCTCCAGCTGAGCGGGGTAGTAGTGCCCGGGGGCGAGGACGGACATGCCGACCTCGGTGCCGGCATAGAGGGGCATCCGGATCTCGCCGAACAGCACCCACGTCAGGGCGCACGCGAGCACGCCCGTGAAGGCGACAATGGCGACGGCGTGGACCTGACACGCGACGAACTTGGCGAAGAGGAGCCGGCCCCGGGAGAGCGGCGTCATGAGGGTCGTGCGGGCGGTGCCCTGCTCGAACGCGGTAGGGGGCGGCTCCGCCACGAGCGCGCGCGACATCGCGCCGAGTTCGGTGTCCGCACCGGTGGCCACGGCGAGCGCCTCGCCCTTCCCGCTGACCACGTGACTGCCCTGCATCACCGCGCTGTGCCGGCCGGTGAGGGGAGCGCCGGGGGGTGCCGTGTCAGCGTGCTTGTGGCGTGGATACGACTCGCCCGTGAGCGCCGATTCGTCCACCAGCAGGGCCTCCGCCGCGATGACCCGGCAGTCACACGGAACGATGTCGCCGGCGTTGAGCACGAGGATGTCGCCCGGGACCACCCCGGTGGGCGGCACCGAGAGGATCCGGCCAGCGCGCCGCACCTCCACCGCGAGCTGGACGCGATCCAGCAGCCGCGCGACGGTGACCGCCGCCCGGTGCTCCTGCCAGAAGCCCAGCAGGCCGCTGAGGGCCACGATGCCCAGGATGATCAGGGCATCCACCCGGTCACCGAGGAGCATCGCCAGGCCGGTCGCGATGAGAAGGATCACCACCGGTGGCTGCGAGAACTGCCGCCACAGCTCGCGGGCGATGCCGGCGCGGCGCTCCGGCGAGAGGCGGTTGGGTCCGTGAAGGGCCAGCCGGGCCGCTGCCTCCGCCTCGGTCAGTCCGGAGGGCGCACTCCCGAGGGCGTCCAGAACGGCGTCGACCGGCGCGGACCAGTACTCACGCGGCGCGCTTCTCCACGAGGACGGTGGGGCGGCGTCGGTGTGTCGCATAAGGACGACGATGCCACCCGGGGATGGCCAACACGGGCCGTTCGCGGCGCACGCGGACCTAGATTGGCCCGTATGAACTGGCGAGTGCGCGCCGAGTACCGCAGCAGGCTGGTCTCCGTCCAGGAGGCGGCGGACCGGATCCGCTCCCACGACAGGCTCTTCATCGGCCACGGCATGGCCTCGCCCACGCACGTGGTGGAGGCGATCACCGATCGCGCCGCGGAGCTCGAGGACGTCCACATCCTCTCGTGCCTCACGCTGTACCCGTACCGCTTCATCAGCGATCCCGCCTACATCGGCCACATCACCTACCACACGATGTTCGCCACCGCGGTGGACCGGAACCACGTCCACCTGGGCACCGTGCACCTCAACTCGGTCCACCTTTCCCGCATCGATCTGGCCATCGAGCGGTTCAACCCCAACGTGTTCCTCGCGGACGTCTCCGAGCCGGACGAGGACGGCTACCTCTACTACGGGCCGCTGGGCGTGCACACCAACACCTACGGGGAGCGCTGCGCGTCCCTGCGGATCGTGCAGGTCAATCGTCACCAGCCGCGGGTGCACGGCGACGGCCGCACCAACCGCATCCACGTCACCGCGGTGGACGCGATCTGCGAGGCGGACCACGAACTCCCCGAGTACCGGCAACCCCCGGTCACGGAGTCCGAGCGGCGCATCGCCGGCCACATCCTCGAACGCATCGAGGACCGCTCCACCATCCAGCTGGGCCTCGGCGGGATCGCGAACGCGGTGGGGTTCGGCCTCGCCGCCCGGAAGGACCTCGCCGTCCACTCCGAGATGTTCACCGATTCGATGATGGCCCTGCAGCAGGCGGGGGTGATCACCGGGCCGGTGCGGTGCGCGTTCGCGCTCGGAAGTCGCGAGCTCATGGGGGAGTATCTCTGGGAGGCCGGCATCCACTTCGTGCCCGCCCCGATGCTGAACGACATCCTCGCGATCTCCCGCAATCCCCGCATGGTCTCGATCAACTCCACCCTCATGGTCGATCTCACGGGCCAGGCCGCGTCCGAGGGTGTGGGTCACCGCCAGATCAGCGGCACCGGCGGGCAGCTCGACTTCGTCCGCGGCGCCGCCCGTTCCGACGGCGGCCAGTCCTTCCTCTGCCTCCACGCCACCCGGCGTGACCCCGTCACCGGGGCGACGACGTCGACCATCGTCCCCGCCCTCCCGCCCGGGACCCCGGTCACCACCCCCCGCGCGGACATCATGAACGTGGTGACGGAGTATGGCGTGGCCGAGCTGTACTGCCGCCCCATCGAGGAGCGGGTCCACGCCCTGATCGCGATCGCGCACCCCGATTTCCGGGAGCAACTCACGCGGGAGGCGGTGGCGGCGGGGCTCATCCGGAGT
>JALHDK010000249.1 GCA_022838965.1 Actinomycetales bacterium
CGGCCGCCTTGGACGTGTCCTGCCGCCACACGTGAGTGCACCCGTCACACCGGTAGCGGCGCTACCGTGATCAGCAGGGTCGTGGGACGCCACCCGAACGGTTCATGGGCGAGCCGCCGGGTGACCGTGTCCCGCGGTGCTCCTTGACACCCGCAGCGGCGGCACCACTCATCCGCCTCCACGACCCGGCACGCCAGCACCGCCCGCGACGGTTCAACCCGTTGCCCGACGACCTCGAGACCGAGGTCGTCCAACCGGCAGAAGGTAGTCAGGTCAGGGCGAACGAAGGTAGCGTCGGACACGTCGAGGTCTTTCGGATGGGCGGTGTAGGAACTCCCATCATCGGAAGACCTCGACCCTCACCCGCCCAACGACGCGCCGGTATCACCGCCAAGTCCCGCGAACCCCCACTACACCCTCAACTGTGAAGAGCCCGATTAGTTGGCCGACAGACCGACTCTCAGATCCCAATTGCTGGTGGTCTCACGTTTTCGGGTTTGAGGGCAGGAGGTCCGCTATAACGAATCTAGACTCGCGTGCATGCCCTCGTACCGTGTGGAACTCGAGATCGGAGCCTTACGCTCCGGCAGGGCACCACTGGAGGTGATGGACGCAGCAGTGGCATCACTCGGCTCGCTTCACGTCGACGCCACCGATCTGAAGGTGAGCGACGGTGCACCGTTCATCCTGGTGCGTTTCACGGTGCCGGCCTCCAGCGAGATGGAGGAAGACCGCGCTGCACAAGGGGCCGCAGGCCACCTGCGGGAGGGCGTCGAGCGCGTCGCCGTGAGCGGGCAGCACAGACTCCTGCGGCGCCGGGGTGGCGTCTGGGTGCCGGTCAGCTGACCCTCATCTTGGGTGCGCGGGGGGTCGACTCCCTCGATCATGACGACCACAGCGAGGGCGCACGCCGCCACGGCGACGGACAAGGTGACCGCGGCGCATGACACCCTGATCGACCTTGTCCAGGGCTTGCAGTCCAGTGCCGACTGGAAGGCCGCCCTCGACACCGCGGCACGGTTTCACCGGTACAGCTTCGGCAACAGCCTGCTGATCGCCGCGTCGCACGCCCGCTCCTATGCCGAAGGTCGGGTTCCCGATCCGCAACCGGACCTGGTGGCCGGGTACCGGACGTGGCAGGGACTGGGTCGGCAGGTCATGCGCGGGCAACAGGGGCACACGATCCTGTGTCCTCGCACTCGCACCGTCCGCGACGCCGCCACTCCCGACGGTGACGATCGCACCGAGAGTCGTGCCGAGCCGCCGGACGGTGATGTCGTTGTCTCGGCGCGGCGGCGAGTCACGGGGTGGACCACAGCAACCGTGTTCTCGCTGTCGCAGACCGAGGGCGACCCGCTCCCCCTCCCGCCCCGCCCCGTGCTCCTGCAGGGGGCGGCGCCTCCGGGACTGTGGGACGGGCTCATCACGCAATTGCGGGATCTGGGTTTCGACGTCGTGACCGTCCCGAAGAGCGCCGACATCCGCGGCGCCAACGGGGTCACCAACTTCACCACCCGCCTCGTGCAGGTCCGCACCGACATGGACGACGCCGCGCAGGTCAAGACGCTGGCCCACGAGCTGGGACATGCCCTGCTTCACGACCCTGCCCGCACCGGGACCGACCCGCGGGACCTCCACCGGGGAGTCCTCGAGGTCGAGGCTGAATCCGTGGCCTACCTGATCGGCGCCGCCCACGGCATGGACACCACCGGCTACACCCTGCCGTACGTCGCGACCTGGGCCGGGGGCAAGGACCCCGCGGCCACCGTCCGGTCGACCGCGGAGCGGGTGGTCCGCACCGCCCGCACCATCCTCGACTCCCTGCCCACCGACCACGGGCTCGGCGGGCAACCACCCGGCGCCGGCCGAACCGTGGAGACGCCGGAACGCCTCGCGCGGTCCACTCCGGCCGTCACCGCTCCCATGGTGGGAGTGTCCCGGTGACCTCGTCCCGCCCCGCTCCCCCGTCGACGGACCTGAGCACGCTCGCCCTCGCCGGACTCGGCATCGGTGTCGGCATCGCAGGGCTGCTTTGGGTGGCGGCGTGGGTCGCCGCGACGACGACGGGACACGCCCCGCCCGAGGCTGGCCTCTCCGGCGCCTTGGCCATCGTCACCAACCCGGGCGACCCGACCGCGGCGTGGGGCACGGCGATGCCCGGGCCGGTCGCCTACTGGGCGTGGACCACCATGGTGCTGACCGCTGCCGTCGGCCTGGCGGTGGCCGTCGTCGTGACGTGGAGACGCTCGGAACGGCGCCGCCTGGCCAACCCCCGGCTGTTGCATGGGGTGGCGACCGGCCCGGAAGTGAGGGCGGCCGCCGGGCTGCGGGAGGTCCGCTGTCGGGCCCGGCACGCCCGCCCCTCCCTCCCCCACCCCGCCGGCACCGACGTCGGGTACCGGCTCGGCCGGTCCCGGGGTGTCGAGGCGTGGGCGTCGGTGGAGGACTCCATGCTCCTCGTCGGCCCACCCCGCTCCGGCAAGGGCCTGCACCTGGTGATCCCGATGATC
>JALHDK010000024.1:0-461 GCA_022838965.1 Actinomycetales bacterium
TTTCCCGCCTCTCGTCACGCGTTTCCCGCCTCTCGTCACGCGTTTCCCGCCTCTCGTCACACGCTTCCGGCCTCCTTCGCGCGTTTCGCAGTTCTCATCACCCGTTTCCCCGGCCTCTTCTTCGCGATTTCCGGGTATGTGCTTCACAAGGGTCTCCCCTTCACGCGTTTCGCACTCCTCATCACCCGTTTCCCCATTGTTGGGGAGACCCCTTTGCCTTATGGGCAATGGAATCTCCCCGACAATGGGGAAACGGATGTTGAGTGCCTGGTCTTCGTCCCTCGTGAGTGCGGTGGCCGTCAGGGCAGGAGCGAAGGGTGCCAGAGGTGCGTCGAAACGGGTCGAACACGCGTTCGCACAATGCTGCCCAGCCATACCGGGAGTCGGTGAGGTAGGCGCAGAAGGCGCGGAAGGCGCGGAAGGCGCGGAAGGCGCGGATGGCGCGGAAGGCGCGGAAGGCG
>JALHDK010000024.1:469-14344 GCA_022838965.1 Actinomycetales bacterium
ATGGCGCGGAAGGCGCGGAAGGCGCGGAAGACGCGGATGGCGCCGGCGTTGGCCCGCAGCGTGGACAGGGCGAGCGTCCGTGCACCGCTCAGCCGGTCGGCGAAGAACTCGTCGGCATGGTGCGCCGACCACGTCCGCGGGTACTCGGTGGCGAATCTCGCACTGAACGAGAGATTCGTACTCCGACCTGCGGCGACGACGGCAGTAGGCGACCCAACAGCCCGCCCTGCACAGAGGATCAGGCGCCACTCCTGACCTGCGTCGGTTCACCCGGACAATGGACCAGTCGTCTCATCTGTTTCAACTCGTCCTCGTCCCGATCCGATAATGCACATTATGTCATTCCAGCACGGACACACTGGTGCCCACAGCCCGCAGAATCGGACGCTCCACTCCCCCCACCCGGTTGAGTTCCCGGATGGCCCCGGCCCAGGCCCGGTCCGACCGCGTGACGTGCGGCACGCCCGGCCGGCTGTAGAGCAGGTACGGCGGTGCGACGTGCGACAGATGCCCCAGGAACTCGCGCACCTGGGCCACCTCGGCGGCGTCCGGATGCGGTGGCACACCCTCGAGGCCCGCCACGACGGGCTTCCGTGCGCCCTCGGGGTCAAGCCAGGCGACCCAGAGGGTCCGTTCCGTGGCATCCGCCTGCGCCTCCAGAATCCGCCGCCATACCCGGCAGAGTTCCTCGGAATCGAACTCGTCACACGCCGCCCGGTGTTCGCCGTGCAGGCTGTCCTGGCCATCGAGGTGTTCCATGGCGCCCATCCTGCGTGGCCCGTCCGGCCCGTGGCCACCGCCGGTCACGGGCCTGTGGATCGCGGCGCACCAGTGGGGCCTGTGGAGGAGGATTCGCCATTCGGGCGGCCCGCCAGCCGGGCCGCTCACCCAACTACCCTCGAGAGCATGTTGGGAATCGACTTCGGGACCACCCGCACCATCGTTGCAGCCGTGGACCGCGGGAACTACCCCGTCGTCACCTTTCCCGACACGGACGGGGACGTCCGCGAGTACCTGCCGTCCGTCGTCGCCCTCGACGACGGCCTCACCTTCGGATTCGAGGCGCTGGCCGCCGCGGCGCGCGGCGCGCCCCTGCTGCGTTCCTTCAAGCGGGCACTGGCGTCGCCCGACCTCTCCCCCACCAGCACCGTCCGCATCGGAGACACCGAGGTGCCGCTGGTGGAGGTCCTGACCGGCTTTGCGACGGCGGTCCGCACGGCGGTTGAGGAGACGCACGGCGAGGCCGGTACCGTCGTTGTGGGTGTGCCCGCGCACGCGCACGGGGCGCAGCGGTTCCTGACACTCGACGCCTTCCGCCGCGCCGGCTTCCGGGTGGTCGGGATGGTCCATGAACCCTCGGCCGCGGGGTTCGAGTACTCCCACCGCCAGGGCCGCACGCTGAACTCGCGCCGGACCCGGGTGCTCGTCTACGACCTGGGTGGGGGAACGTTCGACGCCTCGCTGGTGCACGTCAGCGGCACGGACCACGAGGTGGTGGACACCGCAGGGTGCAACCACCTCGGCGGGGACGACTTCGACGAGGCGTTGGCACGGTGCGCGCTCCGGGCGGCCGGTGTGAAGCGCGGCGATCTGGACGACCAGTCCTGGGACCTGCTGCTGGACGAGTGCCGTGAGGCCAAGGAGCGTCTCTCCCCGCAATCGCGGCGCATCGCCCTCGACGTCGACGGGAGGTCCGTCGTCGTCGCTGTCGCCGACTTCCACGCCGCCGCCGCCCCCCTCGTGGAGGCCACCATCGAGGCGATGGGGCCGCTCGTCCGCGGGCTCGAGGACGACCGTGCCGACGTCGCCGGCATCTACCTCGTGGGTGGCGCCAGCGGCCTCCCCCTCGTGCCGCGGGTCCTGCGCGACCGGTTCGGCCGGCGGGTGCACCGCTCCCCCCACCCTGCCGCCTCGACGGCGATCGGGCTGGCCATCGCCGCCGACGAGACCGCAGGATTCTCCCTCACCGATCGGCTCTCGCGCGGGTTCGGGGTCTTCCGGGAGGCCGCGGGCGGTCGGACGCTCACCTTCGACCCCATCCTGGGCCGCGACGAGCGGGTCGCAGCGCGCTCCCGCACGGTGGTCACCCGGCGATACCGTGCGGCGCACAACGTCGGATGGTTCCGGTTCGTGGAGTACTCCGCGCTGACGCCGTCCGGCGAGCCGCGGGGCGACATCGTCCCCTTCGGCGAGGTCGTGTTCCCCTTCGACCACGCGTTGCAGCAGACCGGCGACTCGCGCGGCGCGGTGGTCCGACGCTGCGAGGACGGTCCGATGGTCGAGGAGACGTACACGGTGGACCAGAACGGCATCGTGGAGGTGCGGATCACGGACCTCCGCACCGGCTACTCGCACACACAGGCGCTGTCAGCGGCGGGCTGAGCCCGCGCGCCGGCCGCCCCCCGCTACTGCCAGGAGTGTTCGAGCACCGCGGCGAAGGTGCAGGCAAGGGTGCGCACGCCCAGCGGCTGGCTCGCCGCGACGTCGTGCTCCGGAACGTCGCGCAGCCGTCGGAACGTCCCCTCGGACCCGACCGCGCGGACGGCGGCCACCGCCGCGGCGTCGACGTAGTCCCGCTCCCCCACGTGCGTGACGTCGAGGGGAACGACGGCGGTCGCCTCGCACCACGAACGCAGCGCGGGCTCCGGCTCCCCCTCCCAGACGACGCGGAGACCCCGCAGCGGTTGCCCGGTCATGTACCAGCGGTACAGGTGTCCCAGGACCTTGACGGGCGACCCGCCCTGTTCCTCGACGGTGAACACGGGAACGGCATCCTGTTCGTGCAGGAACTGGAATGCGCCGGTGGAGTCGGCGATCGCGAAGCAGTCCGCGACGGGTGCGAGGCGCTCGAGAATCGAGCGCGGGTTGGCGAGCACGCTCCGGGGGACATCCAGCACCTGGAATCCCGCCGCGGCGGCGCCGATGCGGAGGGCGAGGATCAGGTCCTCGTCCGCTCCTGTGTCCACGAGGAAGACTCGCCGCGACAGTGGTGTGGTGGAGCGCAGCCCGACCTGGTCCCACCCGGCTGTGAGCAACCAAATGAACTCGAGGTCCCGGCGATCGAGCCGGAGGAGCGAGTCAAAGTGCGCCATATCAGGCGTTCGACGCGCGTTTCGCGGCGCGGCGGGCGGCAAGTTCATCGTCCACGTCCCCCGCCTCGGCGCGCTCCGACGGCAGCTGCGCGAGGGAACCCTCCACCTCGCGCCACACGCGCCCCACCGCGATCCCGAAGACGCCCTGACCGCCCTGCACCAGGTCGATGACCTCGTCCGCGCTGGTGCACTCGTACACCGAGGCGCCATCGCTCATGAGTGTGATCTGGGCGAGGTCCTCGACCCCACGCTCCTTGAGGTGCTTGATCGCCTGGCGGATCTGCTGGAGGGACACGCCCGTGTCGAGCAGTCGCTTGACCACCTTGAGGACCAGGATGTCCCGGAAGGAGTACAGCCGCTGCGATCCGGAACCCTTGGCGCTCCGCACGGAGGGCTCCACGAGTCCGGTGCGCGCCCAGTAGTCGAGCTGCCGGTAGGTGATCTGGGCGGCCTTGCAGGCCGTGGGGCCGCGGTAGCCGGTATCGGCGTCGATCTCGGCCAAGGTGTCACCAAAGAGCATGCCTTGCCCGCCCCGGGAGGAAGCGGCGGTCGCGTCGGTGCTTGTCACGGTCACTCCCATATCGTTGCCGGCTCCCCAGAATACCGGCTGTTCCGAGCACCACGCTAGGGCTTGGGGTGCGCCGGGGATGGCGGGACACGCCGATGCGACAAAGTCCTGAACCTCAACCGAAGGTTGAGGTTCACCGGCGTCAGGTGCCGAGATTCTCGACGGCGATCCGGACGAGGTCGGCGTAGAGCCGCGCTGTCGTCTCCGCGAGTTCGGCGGCGTGGGCGGCGCTGCGCTCCCGCGCCACCGCGGTCTTCTGCGCCCTGGCGGGGGCCACCACCTGATCGATCAGATCGGCCACATGATCGGCATTCGCCCGCATGGTGCGCAGGTTGCGCGGCGCGATGCCCTGCCGGCCCAGTTCCGCGATGGCGTGCACCAACGCGACCGATCGGGCGGCGAAGCGGCCGCGGGCGTCCGGCACGAGGAGACCGGCCCGGACCATCTCGTCGATCTCCGCCGCAGCGACGCCGGTCAACTCCCCCAGTTCCCGGACGGTGACCCGGGCGCCGGACGCCGGCAGGACCAGCCGCCCCTCACTGGCCACCACGCGGGCGGTGCGGGGATCCTCCACATCGCGGCCCGCGTCGAGATCGTCGAGGTTCTCCCGGATCACCCGGAGCGGCAGGTAATGGTCCCGCTGCTGGGTGAGCGCGTACCGGAGCCGGGCGACGTCGGCCTGGGAGTACTTCCGGTACCCCGCTCCGGTGCGGGTGGGGCGCACCAGTCCCTGGTCCTCGAGGAACCGGAGCTTGGACACCGTGATGGCGGGGAACTCCGCCTGCAGCATGGAGAGCACCGCACCGATCGTCATGGTGCCCGTGTGCGAGACGTCGAAGGGCCAGTAACCCGATCGCGGCGTCTCCCGCGGTGCGTGCTCGGGTCGCGGGACGCTCACTGCGGGCCGTCGCCGCTCTGTACCCGCCGGGGCGACGGGTGGTAGGTGAGACGGTACTTCCCCACCTGCACCTCATCCCCCGCCTTGAGGACCGCCGATTCGATGCGGCTGCGGTTGACGTACGTCCCGTTGAGCGACCCGACGTCGCGGACCATGTACCCGCCGTCGTCCGTGGCGAGGAACTCGCAGTGCTTGCGTGAGACGGTGACGTCGTCGAGGAAGATGTCGGAGCTGGGATGACGACCGGCGGTGGTCCGTGGAGAGTCGAGCAGGAAGCGCGCGCCGAGGTTCGGCCCACGCTGCACGATCAGCAACGCGGAGGACGGCGGCAGTGCCTCCACGGCCTCCTGGTCGCTCGTCGAGAGTTCGCTGAGAGCGGCTTCCTCGACCTCGGCCCCTACGGCGCCGAACTGCGTGGTGCTCCCCAGACCTTCCGGGCGCGCGCTCTCGCTCATCTCGTCGCCTCCTCGATCATGAGTCCACATTACCCGCACGGTGCAGGCGCATCATGCTTAGTCGCCGGATTCCACGACCTCGGCGTAGCGCAACTCCGGCAGCGGCCGCACCGATTCGATGCGCACCTCCTCCGGGGTGTCCACCGTGGTCGTCGCGCCGGTGGCCCGAATCGAGGCGAGGACGCCGCCGGGCATCTCGAGAGCCACCTTGAGGTTGTCGGGCGAGCCGATCGCAGCCACCCGGTAGGGCTCGGCGATGGCGAGGCCGTCCAGTTCAAGACCTCTCTCGCCGCTGGTCACCCACGAGTTGGTACCGATGCGCACGGAGTTGAGCTCAATCGCTTCCGCGCCGGCGTTGCGGAGCTCCTCGATGAGGGTGACGAGGGACTGTGCCCGGACCACACCGTCCGGGTCATCCACCTGGACCACGATTCCGGGCCCGCGCACCGGGATGACCCCTGCCCTGATCTCCCTCACGAGGATCTGCTGCTCCGCGGCCGCACGGGCCGCCTCCTGGGACGTGACGCCGCTCCGGAGCTCCTGCACCTCCACCCGCAGCGAGTCCCGCTCGGTGGCCAGTTCGTCATTCCGCGTGGTCACCTCGTCCAGGACCCGGACCAGATCGGCCTGGCTGAGCGCGTTCAGCGCATCGGTCTCCCCCTGACGGATCTGCACCGCGAGACTGAAGCCAACGGCGGCGCACAGCAGGGCCACCACCGCCTGCGTCCGGTTGAGTCGGAGGGTCAGGAGGCGGCGAAGGCGGCCGGCCACGTCCGGGGTACTCATGCCTTGAAGATGTGGCGCCGGATGGCCGCGGCATTGGCGAAGATGCGGATCCCCAGGACCACCACCACCGCAGTTGTCATCTGCGATCCCACGCCGAGCTGGTCGCCGAGGAACACGATCAGCGCCGCGATGATCACATTGAAGATCAGCGAGGTGATGAACACCCGATCGGAGAACGTCTCCTCGAGATAGGCGCGGAGGGCTCCAAACATGGCGTCCAGGGCGGCGACCACGGCGATCGGCAGATAGGGCTGCAGGCCCGCAGGGATCGTCGGCTGGGTCAGGAGACCGAGGACCACCCCGATCGCCACGCCGATGATGACTAGCATGCTCTCCTCCGCCCTCAGGTCCGCCCGCCGTCGCGCTCCTCGTCGAGAGGCACGGCGTAGTCGAGTCCCGCCGCCCCCGCGGCGGCCGGCAGCTTGATCACGTCCGTGGCCTCGATCCTTACGGTCACCCCGTAAGTATCCCGCAACACCGCCAGATGCCCGGCTGCACGCGTTCGTGCGAGGCGGACCTGGAGGTCGGTGGGATCGCCGATCGCCTCAACGGTGTACGGGCTGGTGAGGGGTGTCAGATTGACCAGGATGGCCTCGCCCGCGTTGCGGATGGAGCTCTGGGTGGCCAGCCTCTGGCCGTCGATCGCGATGGCCTCCGCGCCGGACGCCCACAGGGCGTTGACCAGCACCTGCAGGTCGAAGTCCTGAATGTGCTGGTCAGACCTGATGGCGGCCTGATCGTCGAGAACGATGGTCAGGCCCGGTCCGGTCACAGGCTCGGACCCGATGGCGCCACCGAGCGCGCGGGCGCGAGCCAGGGGGTCGTCATCGGCGGGATCGAGCAGCTGGGAGCGCAGCGTCCGCACCTCGTCCTGGAGGGCGGCCAGTTCCTCCTCCAGCGCCTGCTGGGTGGTCAGGGCCTCCCGCGCCTGCTCGCGGAGAACGTCGGTGGCGCTCGACGTCCCGAAGCGGACGCCCCGGAGGTCCTTGGCAGCCCACACGGCCGCGGCGACGAGGATGGCGATCACGACGACGGCGAGCAGCCTCTCCCCGGCAGTGCGGTCATCCGGAGGCCGGCCGCCGTAGCCTCCGCCGATGGGGTCCTCGAGCAGCTGGCGGAGCACCGCGGCGCTCGCCGAGGCGGGACGGGGCGACGCGGGTCCGGCAACCTCCGGTCCGTCGTCGATGTGGGGCTCCGTCATGCGGGCACCCGGCGGAGCTCCTGGGAGAGCTGGCTGATGTAGATGCCCGCCGAAACCCAGTAGAGGGCGACACCCCAGAGCGCCGCCGCCCAGCCCACAACATGCGCGAGGTAGCCCACCGTCCCGTCGAGGCGGGCGAGCAGCAGCAGCGGGAACGAGTACATGAGCGCGAAGGTGGCGGCCTTGCCGACGATGTGGACCTGCCATGGGGCGAGCCCGCGGCGGGCGAGAACGGGCAGCAAGGCGGTCAGCAGCACATCGCGGGCAGCGATGACCGCGACCAGCCACCACGGCACGAAGCCCCGCCAGGCGAGGCCGAGCAGCGTGACGAAGATGTAGAGCCTGTCCGCGGCCGGGTCGAGGAGTTGGCCCAGCCTGCTCGTCTGGTTGAAGCGCCGGGCGATCACCCCGTCGAGCCAGTCGCTCGCGCCTGCGATGACGAGGACGACCACGGCGGCCACGTCGCGCTCGAGGATGATCAGCAGCGCGAAGACGGGCACGAGCCCGAGGCGCACGAACGAGATCATGTTCGGGATCGTCCAGATGCGGTCGCTCGGGTCGTTCACTGGCTCCCCTGACGGTGGCTGGCTCGAGGACACGTGCCCTCCCTCGAAATCATGCCATCCTTGTGCACGTGCTGGAGTTGTTGACGGGATCGGGTCTCGCGGTCGCGGCCGGCCTGAACGCGTACATTCCACTGCTCGCGCTCGGTCTCCTCTCCCGGTTCACGGACCTCGTGCAGCTGCCGGCCGCATGGGCCTGGCTCGAGCATCCCGCGTCTCTCACGATCCTCGCGATCCTCCTGCTCATCGAGGTGGTGGCCGACAAGGTGCCCGCCGTCGACAGCGTCAACGACGTCATCCAGACTGTGATCCGGCCGGCCGCCGGCGGCATGGTCTTCGCGGCGGGATCCGGGTCGCAGACCATCGCGGTGGAGGACCCGGCCACGATCTTCCAGTCGGGGGCCTGGGTGCCCATCGCCCTGGGTGTCTTTCTCGCCCTCACCACCCACACGGCCAAGGCGGTCGGGCGGCCGATCGTGAACGTGTCCACCGGTGGAGCCGGGGCGCCGGTGGTGTCGACGGCGGAGGACGTCTCGTCCGTCGCCCTGGTGGGCGTCGCGGTCTTCCTGCCCATCGTGGTGGCGATCGTGCTGATCGTGCTCGCGGTGGGCCTCGTCTGGCTGGTGGTGCGGTGGCGTGCCGGGTCGTCCCGGTGACACTGCCGGCTCCCCGGAAAGGGTAGGGAATGCGCTTCGGACTCTTCATTCCGCAGGGTTGGCGTTTCGACCTCGTCGGCATCGATCCGGCCGAGCACTGGCCTGTCATGCGCGACCTCGCCCTCCGTGCCGACGGCGAACCCTGGGACTCCATCTGGGTCTACGACCACTTCCACACGACCCCCCAGCCGTCCGGGGAGGCTACCCACGAGGCGTGGGCCCTCATGGCCGGCCTCGGCGCCGTGACGTCCAGGGTGCGAGTCGGTCAGATGTGCACCTGCATGGGATACCGCCCCCCGATGTACCTTGCGAAGGTTGCGGCCACCGTCGACCACATCTCGCAGGGCCGGCTCGAGATGGGCATCGGGGGCGGGTGGTACGAGCATGAGTGGCGGGCCTACGGGTACGGCTTCCCGCGCGCCGGCGAGCGCCTCGCCATGCTCGAGGAGGGCGTCCAGATCATGCGGCAGGCGTGGCGGGACGGCGTCGCCACGTTCCACGGCCGCCACTACGACGTCGACGGCGCCATCTGCCGCCCACTCCCCCGCCAGGCGGGCGGCATCCCGCTGTGGATCGCGGGTGGTGGCGAGAAGGTGACGCTCCGCATCGCCGCACGACACGCCGACTACACGAACTTCGACGGCACGCCCGAGGGATTCGCGCGGAAGAGCGCGATCCTGCGCGAGCACTGCGACGCCATCGGCCGGGATTTCGGGGAGATCGTCCGGTCGGCGAACTACAACGTTCTCATCGGGCGGGACGCCGCGGAGGTTGCGGAGCGCCGGGCCGCGTACGTCGCGCGCCTTGTCCCCCATCTCTCCCCCGCGCAGATCGAGGGCCAGCTCCGTGCCTTCGACGGAATGCCCGCGGTCGGGACCCCCGAGCAGATCGTCGAGAACCTCGGCGCGCTGCAGAGGGCCGGCATGCACTACGGCATCTTCTACTTTCCCGAAGCGGCCTATGACCGTTCCGGTGTCGAGCTCTTCGTGCGGGAGGTCATCCCCGCGCTGCGCTGAGACGGCGGGGTTGCGCACGGCGGGCATCCTTCACGGCCTCGGTGCTGAACCGGGTGGCGATGACCAGGATGCCGGCCGCCGCCCAGGCGAGGATCACTCCCAGGTGCGTCCACGGGAACGGTCCGGCGACGCTGGACACCGAGTCGGTCATCGCGCGGGCGGCGTGACGCAGCGGGAAGAACCAGCCGATGGCGTCGAGGACGGCCGGGAGGTCCACACCGGCAACGAAGATGTCCGAGACGAAGCACAGCGGCAGGAGCGTTCCAAGGGTGGCACCGAGGACGGCCTGGCCCGAGTGCACCAGGGAGGCGACGGCCAGTCCGACGATCGCGAACGAGGTGGCCGAGACGGCGAGGACGAGCAGAGCCGTGGGCCAGGACGGCGGGAGCGGCGGGGAGTACATGAGGGCTGCCAGCAGGGCGATCGCGAGCAGCGTGATGAGGGAGACCACCAGCGCGGCCGCCACCCTCCCGGCCAGGAGCACGCCCATCGGCAACGGGGTGGCGGCGGTGCGTTTCAGGACGCCGCGCTCCCGGTCCTCGGCGAGCGCCTGCGGCATGTTCACGTACGAGGTCACAGCCGTTCCGTAGACGGCCATCGTCGCGGCGAAGAAGGTGCCGAGGAGGAGCCCTCCCCCGATGTCGAGGTCACCGCCCCCGTTCACGACGGGAATGATCGCCACCAGCAGGAGGGGGAACACCACCGCGAAGAACACGGAGGACGCGTCGCGCCAGAGGATCGCCTGCGCATGCGCGAACTGTGCGACCAGCAGCGTGGGGATCGAGGGGCGCGTCGTGTGGCGGGGCCGCGCGTCCGCGGTGGACTGCCGCGCCCGCGCGGCGGGTTCGGAGACCGGCGAGCGCTCCCGCCGGGAGCGGAGCGCCCACAGCGCCACCCCTGCCCCCGCGATCCCCCAGAGGGCGATCACCGCCAGGTGATCCCACTGCCAGCCGGGGCCGCTGAGGTAGGGGTTCAGGGCGTCCTCGAAGACGGTGACCATGTGCTTCAGGGGGAATGTCCACGCGATCGCGTCCATCCACTGTGGGGTGGTGCCGCCGAACACGAAGATTCCCGAGAGGAACGACAGGACGATGGCGAACCCGTTGGAGACGGCGACCACCATGGGAGGTGTGGGCAGGAGCAGCGCGAGGGCGATGCCCAGCGCGGCGAATGTGAACGAGGAGACCAGGAGGGTGACAAGCAGGGCCGGCAGCGACCGTCCCGGGATCTGCAGGTCGTAGAGGAGCGCGCCGACACCGAGCACGAGGGTCACGGCGATCAGGCCGAGCAGCACGGCGGCGCCGATCCTGCCTCCGATCAGCGCCCAGCGGGGAAGCGGTGTGCCCGTCTGGCGCTTCACGATCCCCGCGGCACGGGCCTCGGAGAGGCCGGACGCGAGGAAGGAGAAGGTGGCCATGAGAACGCCGAAGGACGCGAGGGCGGGCGCGAGGAACTGGACGACGCGCACCCCGGTCCGTTCGTCCACCACCGAGTTCCCGACGAGTGCGGCGAGCAGGATGAAGAAGACGAGGGGGAATCCGACACTGAGGATCATGGTGAGCGGCGTGCGGAGAAGGGAGACGAGCTCGTGCCGGACCTGCCTGGCGAGGATCGCCGGTGCCGCGTTGTGCCTCATGACGTCGCCTCCGCGCCCTCCGAAGCGCCGACGAGGTCGAGGTAGATGTCCTCGAGCGAGGGTCGTGCGAGGGTCAGGTCCTCGAACTCGATGTCCCGGGCCAGGGCCCACTCGGAAAGGATGGCGATGTCGGCGGTGGCCGACCGCGTGCGCACCTCCACGACGCTGCCCGCGACACGACGTTCGGAGCCGACGTCCGGCAGATCGGCCGTGGCGACACCCGCGGGGAGGCGGAACGAGATCACCGTGCCCGTCCCCGCGGCGGCGGAGAGTTCCGTGGGTGTTCCCGATGCGACGACGCGACCGTGGTTGATGATGACCACGCGGTCCGCGAGGTGCTCGGCCTCGTCGAGGTAGTGGGTGGTCAGGAGGATCGTGGCACCCAGGTCACGCAGGCCGTCCACCAGATCCCAGGCGTGCCGGCGGGCGGACGGGTCGAAGCCGGTGGTGGGCTCGTCGAGGAAGATCATCTCCGGCCTGCCGACGATGCCCAGGGCGAGATCGAGTCGGCGGCGCTGGCCACCTGACAGGGTGCGCACCCGGGCATTCGCCTTCTCCTCCAGGCCAGTGAGCCGGATGACCTCGTCGACCGGCCGGGGATGGGGGTAGTACCCGGCATGCAGCCGGATCAGTTCGCGGGGAGTGAAGTTCTCCTCGAATCCGGCCTCCTGCAGGACCACCCCGATGCGCTCGCGGAAGGTTCGCCCCCCGTTCTGCGGGTCGATCCCGAGCACGCGGACCTCGCCGGCGTCCCGGCGGCGATACCCCTCCAGGATCTCCACGGTCGTCGTCTTGCCGGCGCCGTTGGGTCCGAGCAACGCCACCACCTCGCCCACCTCGACCGTGAGGTCCACACCATCCACGGCCGCGAGGCTGCCGTAGTTCTTGCGCAATCCGCTGACCTCGATCGCTGCCATCTCCCCCCACCTTCCGAGTGCAACCCATGCAGGCGTACCGCCAGCCCGCCCCGACCGCTCCAGCGTAGGGCCTCCATAGACCCCGCAGGCGCCCGCCCGGCCTCGCGCGTCCCGAGATCCACTAGTCTCAGCGCATGAAGGCCCCCCGGCGTCTCTCTGCGCTCCTGCTGACGCCGCTGCTGATCGCGGGTTGTGGCGCGGCGGGCAACCCGGGGGCTCCGAGCGGCGCGGACACCGGCCCGGTCACCTGTGCGACACTGCCCGCCCGCATCGTCGACGCGGTCCAGGTGTACGTGGACAGCTTCGGCCAGACCGAGGCCACCGGGTTGACGGGCGCGGTCACCGCGCGACAGTCGGACTTCACGTCCACCGCGGCGGAGTTGCGCGCACAGGGAGAGGACCTCGGCTGCGATCCCACCGACCTGGCTGCGGGAGTCAGGGATGAGCTGCGCCGACTGCGTGGGGGGACCGCGGTGCAGGATGCGATCGCCGCGACGTTCCGGGCGGGTCCTCTCGGAACGGCCGATCCCTCCGACACGGGACCGGTCACACTCCACGTCCGCACCGCCGAGGAGCTGGTCGCTGCTGTCGCGTACGCGGGCAGTGGTTCGGTTGTCCGCCTCGCGGCCGGTGAGTACCGCCTCACCCAGCCCCTGGTCCTGCTCCGGCCCGTGACACTCGTGGGCGGCGGCGCCGACGAGACGGTCCTGCGTTCCACGGCGTCCGAGGGCGCTGTCATCATCGCCACGGACGGGGACGCGACACTCCGAGATCTCGCGGTTGTGCACTCCGGCGCCGCGAGCGCGTCGGTTGTCATGGTCGCCGCGGGCGGATACGTCCTGGAACGCCTGCGGGTCAGCGGAGGGGCTGCCGACAGCGGGACAGGAGGCTTCGGCATCGTGCTGCGGTCGGTCGAGACTCCGCTGCTCCCCGCCGGGGGCCGGCGCGAGCTCACAGGCGTCGAGCTGCGCGACAACCCGGCGGGTGGGGTCCTGGTGGCCGGCACCGAGGATCCGCGGATCCGGGACGTCCGGGTCACCGCATCGGAGGGGTGCGGTCTCTGCTTCGTGGAGCGCTCCACCGGCTGGGTGGCTGGCGGTGAGATCGGGCGCACCCAGGTGGGAATCCGGGTCGACGACGCCGCGGCACCGGACGTCTCCGGCGCACGCGTGTCGGAGTCCTCCGTCGGGATCGCGTTCACCGGATCCGGGGCGCCGCGTGTCACGGACAGCGAGCTGGTCGCCAACGACGCCGGGATCCAGATCACGGGTGACGGTGCCGCGACGATCACGCGGACCACGGTGAGTGACAGTGGGTCCGTCGGGGTGCGGGTGTCCGGGTCGACGACGGCGTCGCTCACCGATCTCACGATCACCGGCGGGACCATGGTCGGGGTGGCCGTCATCGGAAGCGCCCGCCCGACGATCGCGGGGATTCGGGTCGCCTCGACCGGGGACGTGGGGCTCATCTGGGCAGAGGCCGGCTCCGGGACGGCGCGTGGTGTCGTGGTCGCGGGACCGCGTCTGGGTCTCCAGCTGACGGACACCGCCGCCCCCACCCTGGACGCGGTGACGGTGGAGGGGGCCTCCGCGGCGTCGCTGCTCGCGACCGGCGCGAGCGGTGGCAGTGTCAAAACCCTGGCCTGCGCTCCGGATTCGATCGTCGCGCTGGAGGAGCGGACCACCGTGGCCCTCGTCGACGTCACGGGCTGTGAGGTTGTGGACTACCGGTGACCTCCCTCTGCGGTTGGCGCGGGTCAACCCCTCTCCGGTCAGAGGGACTCCCCGGACGGCGCTGGCCGCACCGGCGTCGTGGGCGGAGGCCCCGTCGTCGTGGCGGCGGGGCGCCCGCTGGGGTCGACGACGAGCACCCGGGGCCCGGCCGCGTCTGCGATCACCAGGAGGTCCGCCCCCGGGTGGCCCTCCAGTGCCGCGAGGAGGGCCTCTGCCGCCCAGGGAGGAGCCGTGTCGTCGACCCGGCGCCACTGGTGGACGCGGGCTCCGGTGCGCTGCTCGACGAGCTGCCCGACGTCCCGTGAGGGTGTGCCGACCAGGATTACGGAGCGCGGTCCGGGAACGCGCTCCGGC
>JALHDK010000025.1 GCA_022838965.1 Actinomycetales bacterium
ATGAAGTAGAACGCGTCGAACAGGGTCATGCGTGTGACCGCGCCCTCGGCGTCCATTCCCGGGATCACCGTCAGCCCGCCCACCGAGACAGCGAAGATGGCGATCAGCATCACCAGCGGCAGGCGCATCCGCCGCAGGACCAGGAAGATGGCGTCGGTGGTCGAGACCTCGATCGGGATCGCGACGGCACGGCGCCGCAGCCGGCCCCTGGGATCCTCGCGCCGGGCGGCGAGCAGGAGGAGCAGGTTCGCCATGGGGCCTCACTGTCGCCGGAAGGAGACCGTCTCGATCACCAGCAGCACGACGGACACGATGTTGGCGAACAGCGCACCCCCGGAGAGGGAGACGACCATGGCCATCGAGTCCGGGGTGATCCCCGTCGGGGTCGCCTGCGTCGCGTAGATCCACACGGTGGCGGCACCGATGAGCTGCAGGTCCGCGACGAGGCTGGTGGCGAGATGGATCGCCCCGATCTGGGTGCGGTCCCCGAACTTCAGGACGGTCGCCACGATGTTCACGATCACCGCCGCGTACAGGCCGTTGATGTTGTGCAGCGCCGGATCCGCCATGTCGCCGATGAAGAACCCGAAGTTCAGGGTGGCGGCGAGCAGGACGAAGAAGCCGAAGACGACCTTCTCCAGGTTCACGAGCGTGACGATACTCCGGCTGACCTGCCTCTTCGCGGCCCTTCGCCGGCCGAATCACCGCTCCGGGGCGTCGACCATCACCAGGCTCAGGTGGCTGGGGGCGTCCGCGACGAGCGCGTGCACCTCGCCGGGGGCGAGGTAGATGATGTCGCCCGGAGCCATGGCGGTCTCCGTGCCCCCGTGGGTGAAGCGGATGGCGCCGTCGATGAGCTGGACGACCACCGCGCGGGGCGAGGCGTGTTCCGTCAGCATCTCGCCGGTGTCGAAGGCGAAGACGACCACCCGCAGCAGGGCGTTGTTGACGACGACGCGCGACGTCGTCGCCTGCGGGGTCACGGGCAGCGCGGCGAGGAGGCCTGCGTGCGCGGACGAGGTGGCGACATCGGTGAGGACGTTGGCCATGGCGGTACCTACCTGTCGGGAGGGGGTTCAGGTGACGGTACCACCCGGCGGCGATCGGCGGCGCGGGGACGGTCGCGGCGGTGATCATGCACCGCCAGCAGCAGGGACCCCGTGAGGGCGGCCGTGATGACCACGTACGACCACGTGAACCCGACGACGAAGCCCGCGTTCGCCGACACCGTGAAGAACACGGCCGTCACGAGGGCGGTTCCCACGGCCGTGCCGATGCGTTCGGCCGTCTGTTTCACCCCGCCGGCCGTACCACCGTACCGGGCCGGGACGTCCTCGAAGCTGAGGGTCTGGTTGCAGGCCCCCATCGTGCCCATGCCCCATCCGATGAGCGCGACCGGCAGGCCGAGCCACCAGAAGCTCACCCCCGTGTCCACCAGCCACACCATGCCGACGGTGGCCAGTGTCCCGAGAATCATGGCGGCGATGGCGAGGACGATGAGGCGCCGGCCCCGCGTGAGCGCGTGGCGACCCGCCCACCAGGAGGCCACCGCGGAGACCACGGCATTCGGCAGCGTGATCAGCCCGGTGTCCAGGGCGCCGGCGCCCAGCCCCGACTGCAGCAGGATCGCGAGCACCGCGAACAGCGAGGTGGATCCGAGGAAGAGGGTGCCGGCGATCGCCGTGCCGATGGTGAACGAGGGGAACGAGAACAGTTCGAGGTCGACCATGGGCTGCCGGCCACGGCGCTCGTAGTGGCGTTCCCACCACAGCCACGCGGCGCCCAGCAGCAGGCCGGCGCCCACCAGGAGCCAGGTCAGCCCGCCACGGCGCGAGATGAAGGGCCACATCACGGCGAGGACGCTGCCGCCGATGAGGAGCGAGCCCACCACGTCCAGGTCCACCCGGCTGGACGGTGGGGCGGCGCCGGTTCGCCGGTCGCGCAGGCGCCGCAGCAGGACGCGTTCCCTGCCGAACGGCAGCCAGGAGGCGGCCAGGGCGATCCCGGCCAGGCCGAGCGGGACGTTGAGGAAGAAGGACGCCCGCCAGCCGTTCGCCGGTCCGACGGTGTCGATGATGGCCCCCGCCAGTACCGGGCCGATCGCCACCGAGGCGCTCACGACCATGCCGAACAGGGCGTAGGCCTTCGCCCGGGCGAGGCCCGTGAAGTACTGCTGGATCATCCCGGTCATCTGGGGGCTGAACATGCCCGAGCCGACGCCCTGCACGAACCGTGCGGCGTTGAGCTGGAGTGGTGTGGCCGCCAGGCCGCAGGCAAGCGATGCCGCCGTGAACACGAGGAGGCCCGCCACGAAGACGGAACCACGTCCGAGCAGGTCTCCGGCCCGGCCCGCGGGGATGAGCGACACGCCGAAGGTGAGGGCATAGCCGGCGAGCACCCACTGGATGTCGGTGGCCGACGCTCCCAGGCCGGCCTCGATCGTCGGCAGCGCCACGTTGATCGAGGAGACGGCCATCAGGGACATGGAGAGCGGGATGAGGAGGACGGCCAGCACCCGGTTGCGGTGGAACGTGCGGTCGCACCCGTCGATCCGGATGACTCCCGGATCCTCAGTCATCCGGACGGGTCTCCATCAGCACCTCCACGCGATGACCGGCACCGTCGTCCACCAGGGGGACCACGCCGTCCGGCCGTCGCACGCCGTCGACGACGACGTCCGCCACCCGCCGGGGTGCCGGGGCGTCCGCACGGATGGCGATGTCCCACGTGGTGTCACCCACCCGGAGGCGGACGTCGGCGCGGGTCCACTCCGGCGGCAGGCACGGCTCGACCGTGAGGGTGTCCCCGTGTCGCCGCACCCCGAGGACCGCCTCCAGGCCGGCGCGGAACATCCAGCCCGCCGAGCCGGTGTACCAGGTCCAGCCGCCCCGTCCCACGTGGGGGGGCGCGCCGTACACATCGGCGGCGACGACGTAGGGTTCCACCCGGTACCGCTCCACCTCCCCGGCGGTGCGGGCGTGGTTGACCGGGTTGAGCAGCTCGAGCAGGGCGCCCGCCCGATCCTCGCGGTGCAACGCCGCCCAGGCGAACACCGACCAGAGGGCGCCGTGGGTGTACTGCCCGCCGTTCTCGCGGACCCCGGGCGGGTAGGAACGGATGTACCCCGGGTCTGGTTCGGAGGTGTCGAAGGGCGGGGTGAACAGCCGGGCGACACCCTCGAACACCAGCTGGGTGTGGGCCTCCTCCATCGCCTGGGCGGCCCGCTCCGGATTCGCGGCTCCCGACAGCACGGCCCAGCTCTGCGCGATCGAGTCGATCCGGCACTCCGGGCGGGAGGCCGAGCCGAGGGGCGTGGAGTCGTCGAAGTAGCCGCGCCGGTACCATGCGCCGTCCCAGCCGTACTCCTCGAGCGCCGCCCGCACGTCCGCCTGCTGCTCCCGGCAGCGCGCCGCGAACACCTGGTCACCCCGGGTGTCCGCGAGGGCGGCGAAGTCCGTGAGGGTGGCGTGGAGGAACCATCCGAGCCAGACGCTCTCGCCGGCACCTGCGGCGCCCACGCGGTTCATCCCGTCGTTCCAGTCCCCGGTGCCGAAGAGCGGCAGGCCGTGACGTCCGTACCGGAAGGAGTGCTCGAGCGCGAGGACGCAGTGGTCGTAGAGCGAGGCGGTCGTGCCCGAGATGACGGGCACGAAGAAGCGTTCGTGCTCGTCCTCGGCCAGAGGTTCACCCTCCAGGAAGGGGACCCGCTCGTCCAGGATGCCGACGTCGCCCGTGACGGCCACGTAGCGGCACACCCCGTGAGCCAGCCACACGACGTCGTCGCTGATGCGGGTCCGGACGCCCGCGCCGGTGGCCGGAAGCCACCAGTGCTGGACGTCACCCTCGTGGAACTGGCGGGCCGCGGCCCGCAGGACGTGCTCGCGCGCCCGGGCGGGGTCGACCAGCACGACCGCCTCGGCGTCCTGCAGCTGGTCACGGAACCCGAACGCCCCCGAGGTCTGGTACCACGCCGCCCGGGCCAGCATGCGGCAGGCCAGGGTCTGGTAGAGCAGCCAGCCGTTCATCATGAGGTCGAAGGACTCGGACGGGGTCGACACCTGGACCGCGGTGAGGCGGTGCTCCCAGCCCGACCGGGCGGCGTCGAGAACCGCGAACGGATCACGATCCCGGTACCGGTGGATGAGCTCCCGCGCCCCCTCGGGCGTGTACGCCGCGCCGAACAGGACCAGCACACGCACGCTCCCCCCGGGGTCGAGGGCCACACCCTGCTGCATCGCGGCGCACGGGTCGAGGCCCGCCCCGACCATGCCGGAGAGCGGGAGGCCGCTGGCGACGGCCTGGGGCAGCTCGGTGCTGCCGTGGAGCCCGAGGAATTCGCGCCGGTCCCCGGTCCAGCACTCCTGCCTCCCGGCCATGTCCAGGAACACCACCTGGTCCCGATAGCCCACGCTCCACGGGTTGCGCGCCATGAGGGCGTGGGTTTCCGGATCGTGCTCGGTGACCACGTGGCGTGACTCGCGGGTCCGGTCGTTGCCGAGGACGAGCTCCGCGTACGCGGTGACGGTCAGGTGCCGCCGTTCCGCGGTGTGGTTGGTGAGGGTGAGCACCGACAGCTTCACGGGGTCGTCCTCCGGGACGAAGACGATCTGGTCGAGCTCCACCCCATCCATGTCGTGCGTCCAGCGGGTGTAGCCGAAGCCGTGCCGCGCCGTGTGGCGCCCGATCGCCGCGGCGGGCGACGACACCCGCCCGGTGGCCTCGTCCCGGACGTACAGCGCCTCCGACACCGGCGCGGTCACCGGGTCGTTGCGCCACGGGGTGAGCTGGTTGTCCCGGGCGTTCCGCCACCAGGTGCAGCCGGCGCCCTCCGCGGTCGCGATGAAGCCGAAGTGCTCGTTCGCCACCACGTTGGCCCAGGGGTGCGGCGTCGGGGCCCCCGGCTCGAGCACGACGACGTACTCGCGGCCGTCGGACGAGAAGCCGCCCAGTCCGTTGAACAGACGCAGCTGCAGGTCCGGCAGGGGCGCGATCGCGCCCGCTCGCGGCGTGAGCGCCGCCGGCAGGCGGGCGGGCGGGGGCGGGGTGGTCGCGAGCTGCCGGTCGAGCTCGCCGCGGCGCGGGTCGAGGACGACGGCGGCGGCGCCGAGGAGCGCCGCGAGGGCCTGGGGGTCGGCCTGGTCCCGCCGGACCACGAAGATGCGGCCGTTCGAGTCCGGTGCCCCGGTCCGGGCGCGGATGGAGCCGGCGATCGACGTGAGCGAGCGATGGACCTCCTGCAGGTAGGAGGTGGGCTGCTCGTTGAGGAGGACCACATCGACGGCGAACCGCTTGAGCCGCCAGAACTCGAAGGCACGGATGACCTCGCGCGCGAGCTCGAGCTCGGAGGTGTCAGCGGCCCGCACCACCACGATCGGCAGGTCGCCGGAGATCCCCAGCTCCCACAGGGCGGACTGGGAGCCGGCCATCAGGAGCTGCGGCCCGGATGCCCGCAGCTCCGGCTGCGGGAAGACGACCCGGCTGGCGAGCTCCTGGAAGCGGCCGGCATCGTCCGCCGTGATGTCGAGGTGCCGCATCTGGATCTGGGCCTGGGTCCACGCGAGGGCGGTGACCCTGTCGTGGGCGCCGGCCGCGCGGTGCTGGTCGACGAGCGCCAGCACCTCCTCGCGACTGCCGGCGACGACGGTCCAGTACTGGAGCGAGACGCTGTCGTCCGGGGGGATCTCCACCCGCTGGGTCAGCGAGAAGATGGGGTCGAGGACGTGACCCGTGGTTCCGGCCCCGGTGATGTCCTGGTCCAGCCGCCGGGGCGAGCGGGGCGAGCGGTTCCGGCCGAGGAAGGCGAGCCGGTCGGTCTCGGGCAGCGGTTCGCCCACGGTAGTGCCGCCGCACTTCGCGGGGCCTCCGGGAACGATGAAGTGCGCCGCCCAGACCTCGGGATCGCCGGGGGAGCGGCGGCGGCGCGTCGCGACGATTCCCCCGATGTCCGGCAGGTGCTCGGTCTGGACGAAGAGCTTGGAGAAGGCGGGGTGGGCGTCGTCGTCGGCCTCGCGTCCGAGGACCAGCTCGGCGTACGACGTGATCGTGAGGACGCGCGGGTGGGAGCTGGCGTTGCGCACCGTGACGGTTCGCACGACGGCGTCCGACTCGGGGGAGAGGTGGTGTTCCACCGTGGTGCGCAGGCTGCCGTCCTGGCGGACGTAGCGGACGCGGTCCTCGGAGAAGTGGACCGAGTAATGGTCGGGGGTGCCGCGGACGGGCTCCGCGGTGGCCGACCAGACCCGACCGGTGCGCTCCTCCCGCAGGTAGAGGTAGTCGCCGGTGTCCGGGGTGGTGAGATCGGGGTGCCAGCGGGTGATCGCCAGTCCGCGCCAGCGGAGCTGACCGCCACCGGCCGGGGTGAGCCGGAGGCTGAGTCGGCCGTTCGAGAGGAGATGCAGCCCGGGTGCGAGCGCGGCTGCACCCTCGCGGGTCCGTTCGGTGGGCGGGACGGCGGCCCGGGACACGCGCCGTTCCGGTTCCGGGGCCTCCGCCCTGGCATGGGTGATCGGGACGTCGCGAGGGGCCCGCTCCTGGAGGAGCAGCTCGGTCGCCCGGACGATCGGTTCGGCGTGGAACCGGTCGCGCATGAGGCCGTCGGTGACGAGGGCGTGGATCGCGAGGATGGTCATGCCCTGGTGGTGGGCCATGTAGCTCCGCACGACGGCGTGCTGCTGGTTGCGGGCCAGCCGTGACGGGGTGAAGTCGACGGCCTCGTGATAGCCGTGCTGGCCGCGTGCGCCGATCTCCGCCAGGCGGGCGTAGTTCTCGGCGGCGGCGTCGGGGGCTACCATGGCGGCCAGGCCGGTGGCGTACGGCGCGATGACGAGGTTGTTCGCCAGCCCCCGGACGATGCCGAGGCCCGGAACCCCGAAGGGGGAGTACTGGTAGTTCTGCTCCTCGTCACGGGCGTTGAAGCCGGACTCGGAGATGCCCCACGGCACACCCCGCTCGCGGCCGTACTCGATCTGGCGCCGCACCACCCGGGTGGCGGTGCTGCCGAGCAACCCGGCCTCGGGGGTGCGCATGACGAGCATGGGCATGAGGTACTCGAACATCGAGCCCGACCACGAGAGCAGCACCGCGCCTCCGCCAGCGGCGGTCACGCCCCGGCCGAGCCGCGTCCAGTGACGGGTGCGGACGTCTCCCTTGGCGATCGCGACGAAACTCCCGAGCCGGCACTCGGACGCGAGGAGGTCGTAGCAGCTCTCGTCGAGGGTCCCGTCCTCGACCTGGTAGCCCACGGACAGGAGCTCCCGCTGGGGGTCGAGCAGCATGAAGAAGTCCATGCCGTCGAACTCCTGCCGCGCCTGCTCGGCGATGCGGAGCAGACGGGAGGAGAGGGCCTCGAGGTCGGCCGGTCCGAGGGTGGTGTCACGCCGGAGGGACGTGACGGAGCGTCGGAGGGCGGTGACCCAGTGGACGGCCTCCGACGTCGCGGGGACCTCCGCCGCCAGCCGCGCGAGGACGTCGTCGATCGCCTGGAGGCCGGTCTCGGGGTCGAGGCCCGGCAGCCGGGTGATGGCGTCGTCGAGTCGGGCGAGCAGGTCGGAGAGGCCGGGGGTGGCGAAGTGGTCCCGGGTGAGGTCCTCGCGGATGAGGGCGACGGCGTCGCGCAGCCCCGCGCTGCGATCCACCCTGAGTCCGGGATCCTGCGCCCACTGCCGGCAGGTCGTCGCCACGGCGAGGAGATGACCGGCGAGGTTGCCGCTGTCGACGCTCGAGACGTACCGGGGCGGCAGTGCCTCGAGGGTGCGGGTGTCGTACCAGTTGAGCAGGTGTCCGTGGTTGTGCTCGAGGACCGAGACGGTGTGCATGGTGTTCTCGAGCCGGTCCACGGCCTCGGCCAGCCCGATCCAGCCGAGGTCGCGCGCGCCGATCGTGGTGAGCAGGTAAAGGCCGATGTTGGTGGGCGAGGTGCGGTGCGCCACCCGGGGCGCCGGGGTCTCCTGGAAGTTGTCGGGCGGGAGATGGTTCTCCGCGGCGGTGACGAAGGTGTCGAAGAAGCTCCAGGTGCGCCGAGCCACGGCCCGCAGCTGCAGCAGCTGTTCGGGCGAGACGGGCAGTTTGATCGGCTGGTGGAGACGGCTCACGCGCTGGGCGATGACGGGAGCGAGGAACCACAGCGCCACGGGAGCGAGGGCGAGAAGCAGGTGCGCGGGTCCGCGGACCACGGCGATCACGAGCAGGACGGCGGGCGCCACGAACCCGCCAGCCATCACCTGGACGAAGCGGCGCAGGGTGCCCTTGGCCTGCTTCTGCGCCGCAGCCGCGGTGGTCCACTCCAGCAGGTTCCGGTGGGACACGGTCATGCGCCAGAGCGTGCGCGTGATGGCGTCGACCATCATCCACGCCTGGTGGGCGAGGAAGACGACGTTGAGTCCGCCGATGGCGAGCCCCTTGCCGGCGTCGTGGGCGAGGGCCTGCAGCTGGCTGCGCTTCGTGACCCCGGCCCGGCGGAGCAGCAGCGCCGGGGCGAGCGGGACGAGGGGTGGCAGGAGGAAGGACGCGATCAGGAGCGCGAGCCACACCAGCGCCCCCCACGCGGGGAGAACGGCCACCGCGACGAGCAGGCCGAGGATGTGCAGCACCGGGACCAGGGAGCGCCGCAGGTTGTCGGTCATCTTCCACAGCCCCAGGGCGTCGAGGCCCTCGTGACGGCGGAGGATCCACGGGAGCAGTTGCCAGTCCCCCCGGGTCCAGCGGTGCACCCGGGACGCGTGGACCTCGTAGGACGTCGGGTGGTCCTCGACGACCTCGACGTCGGTGACCAGGCCTGCCCGCGAGTAGTTGCCTTCGAGGAGGTCGTGACTCAGGACGGAGTTCTCGGGGATGCGGCCCTCGAGGGCGTGCGTCAGCGTGTCGATGTCGTAGATCCCCTTGCCGGCGAACGAGCCCTGCCGGAAGAGGTCCTGGTAGACGTCGGAGACCGTGAAGGCGTAGGGGTCGAGGCCGCGCTGGGTGGAGAAGACCGACTGGAAGGGGGAGGTCTCCTCGCGCGGCGGCAGGGAGGGCGTCACCCGCGGCGCGAGGATCGAGTACCCGCGGAGCATCCGCCCGGTGCGGGCGTCGATGCGTGCCCGGTTCAGCGGGTGGGCGATCTTGCCGATCAGCCGCTTCGCCGCGGTGCGGGGGAGCAGGGTGTCGGAGTCCAGGGTGATGACGTAGCGGAACGGTCCGGGAAGGTGTCCCTCCACGGCGATGAAGCTGGTGTCGCGGGCACCGCGCAGCAGGGCGTTCAGTTCCTCGAGCTTGCCGCGCTTGCGCTCCCAGCCCATCCAGACGCCCTCCGCCGGGTTGAAGCGGCGGGCACGGTGGAAGAGGAAGAACCGGTGGCCGTAGCGCTCGTTGAGGGCGCGGATGCCGGCCACCGCAGCGGCGAGCAGCTCCTCGTCCCCCTGCCTGTGCTCGGTGGGGCTGTCCGCCCAGTCGGTGACCGCACCGAAGTAGATCTCCCCGTTGTCGTTGCCCAGGAAGTGGGTCTCGAGCCCCTCGATGATCTCGTCAACCCCGTCCAGGGACGTGAGCATGGTCGGCACCACCACGAGCGTCCGGAGCTCCTCCGGAACCTCGTCCGCGAGTTCGAGTGACGGGAGCGCCGCCGCGTGCAGGGTGCGCGTGAGCGCGTAGTTCACCATGCCGAGGGCGAAGTCGCTGGCGGGGATCGCACCGAGGAGCCCGAGCGTGACCAGCATCCAGAGGGGCAGTCCACCCGACGCCCACGAGACGAGCCAGAGGCTCACGCCGAGCACCACCGCCGTGCTCACCACGAGAGCGCCTACGTATCCCGGGAGGCCGGCCCGCCGGATCAGGCGCAGCCGGCGTTCGCGCCAGGGCGAGCGGTAGCGCAGGGCCCGCTCGAAGGTCTCCAGCCCGTCGTCCACCAGCCAGTAGCCGACGTGCTGTCCGATCTCGTCCGGCGCGGTTCTGGTGAGGGTCAGGGCGGCGCGCGTCACGTCGATCTCCGTCTGACCCGAGCCGCGCGCCAGTCGCTCGATCGCGGTGCGGTACTGGTTGCGGGTGGCGAAGTCCTGCTCGGCGAAGCCGGGGCTCGTGCGCAGTTCACGTTCGATCAGGCTGACCGACTCCAGCCAGTCCTGCCAGTTGACGTCGGCGAGCAGCCGCAGCGACCGGATGATGTTCCGCATCGTGAGTGCGTCGCGCGCCTGGTCCTGGTGCTCCTCCTGCAGCACGTCCTCGAAGTCGCGGCCCTCCTCGCGGAAGCGCTCCCGCAACCACTGGGGAGCGTCGGTCGTCGACTGGTCCACGAGCCGGCTCATCAGCTGGACCGCCCACGCCCGGGTGGGGCGGAGACGCGCATGGTCAGGGATGACGGTCGCGAGATCCTGGGGCGCCTCGCCGCCGGCACCGAGCAGGCGGTCCGCCACCTCGTCGGCTGCGCGGCGCTGCCGGGCCGCCTCCACCTGGGCGGCTGCCACGCGGCGTGCGTTCTCCACCAGCAGGATGCGCAGGTGGATGGCCACCGCCCAGAGTTCGCCGAGTGTCAGGGCCTTGCGCGCCTCGTAGGCCTCGATGTACCTGCCCAGCTGGGCGGGGTCGAACGTGCTGTCGGTGTGGGCCACGTAAGCCCACATGATGCCGAACACCCGCGGGTGGCCCTCGAGGAAGCCCGGCCCGAGCTTGGGGAGTTGCCGGAAGTAGCCGGGCGGGAGGTCCTCGCGAATCTCGCGGATGTTCTCCTCGATGATGTGGTAGTTGTCGACGAGCCACTCCGACGCCGGGGTGAGGGGACGACCGTCACGCACCCCGTCCATCAGGTAGCCGTAGGCCTCGGCGAGGGCGCGGTCGTTCTGTTCCAGCCGCCGCAACAGTGACACGACCGGACGCGCGTGGGCCACGGTCACCTGGCTGTCGGCGAGCGACACGGCATGCCGGGTGAACATCTCGTCGCTGAACTGTTCCGCGCGGATGGGCCTCAGGTCACCCCAGGGGTCCCGGGACCGGCGGCGCGGGGCCCACCCCGATTCACGGTCAGCCATCGATAACCCACCTCTCGACGTCGGCGGGGCCGCGGCGCCACAACGCGTCACGTGCCATCCCGCACGCGGCCAGACTACGGCCCGGGGGGCGGCGGTGTGGGGTGTCCCGCGCGGTTCAGCCGGAAGCGGACCTCAGCGGTCGGACAGGGGAACCCAGTCACGCCCCCGGTGCCCGGTGTAGATCTGTTTGGGCCGGACGATCTTCTGCTCCGGGTCAAGCACGCCCTCCTGCCACTGGGCGACCCACCCGGCTGTGCGGGGTACCGCGAACATGACCGTGAACATCTCCGGCGGGAACTTCAGTGCCTCGTAGATGAGGCCGGAGTAGAAGTCGACGTTGGGGTAGAGCTTGCGGGAGACGAAGTACTCCTCGTTGAGCGCGATGCGCTCCAGCTCCTGCGCGATGGCGAGTCGCGGGTTCACGCCGGTCACCTCGAACACCTCGTCCGCGGACCGCTTGATGATGCGGGCGCGCGGGTCGTAGTTCTTGTAGACGCGGTGGCCGAAGCCCATCAGGCGGGCCCGGCCGGCCTTCACCCCGGCGATGAACTCCGGCACCCGGTCCACGCTCCCGATCTCGCCGAGCATCTTGAGGACGGCCTCGTTGGCACCACCGTGCAGCGGTCCGAAGAGGGCGGCGATGCCGGCGACGGCGGAGGTGTAGCAGTCGTTCCCCGCGGAGGCGACGGCGCGCACCGCGTTGGTGGAGCAGTTCTGCTCATGGTCGGCATGCAGGATGAACAGGACGTCGACGGCGCGCACCAGGCGCTCGTCCGCCTGGTAGTGACGCTCCTGCCGCTTGAACAGCATGGCGAGGAAGTTCTCGATGAAGCCGAGTTCGTCGCTGGGGTAGATGTAGTTCCGTCCGAGCGAGTGGCGGTAGGCGAATGCGGCCAGCGTCGGCATCTTGGCGAGCAGCCGGATCATGTTGACCTCGCGTTCCGCCGGGTCCGCGATGTTCCGCGAGCCGGGATAGAAGGCGTGCAGCGAGGCGACGGCAGACATGAGCTTCGCCATCGGATGGGAGTCGTAGCGTGACTTCGAGATGATGTCCTTGGCGTTCTCGTGGACCAGCCGGTGGTGGTTGACCTCGTTCTCCCACTTCGCCAACTCCGCCGCGTTCGGCAGTTCGCCGCGCAGCAACAGGTAGGCGACCTCGAGGTAGCTGGAGCGCTCGGCGAGCTGTTCGATGGGGTACCCGCGGTACTCGAGGATCCCGGCATCGCCGTCGATGTAGGTGATGGCGCTGCGGCAGGAGGCCGTGTTCACCAGTCCGGGATCATAGGTCGCGAGAGGCCCCTCAGCCGTGGGGATCTGACGGAGGTCCGTGGCGCGGATCGTGCCATCCGTGATGGGGAGTTCGATAACCCCGTCCCCTGCGCTGATTTGGACAGACTTTGCCATGCATTGAACCTTAGGGGACCATTGCGGCACGCAGGACGGGTGACCGAGGAGTGGACCGGGGCGCGGCCGGACGGCCGCGCCCCGGGTCGCCGGGCGGGGATCTCCGCTAGGAGAGGATCTTCGCCTTCTGGATCTCGAACTCGATCTCGCTCAGGACTCCCGCGTCCCGCAGTTCGGCGAGCTGCTTCAGCTGCTCGATCATCGCTGCGGTGTCCTTGGGTGCCGGCGTGGGCGCAGGCGCGGGTGCGGGTGCGGGTGCAGGTGCAGGTGCCGCAGCGGGGACCACGGGCGCCGCGGTCTGCTGTGCGAACTTCGCCTGCTGCTTGGCGGCGACCCGGTGGTGGGTCCGGGTGGCGGTTCCGGTGATGACGGCGGTGCGGGCCGCGGTGCGGATCAGTGACATGATGGTGGGCCTTTCAGCTCTCGTCGGGACCGAGCGCGGACTCGACGTCGGTGGGGGAGACGGGGCCGGCTCCCACGAGGTGGAAGCCCGGCAGTCGGAGCGCCCAGACGCTCTCGTACACGACGACGGCGGCGGTGGTGCCGGGGTCGAGCAGCCCACCCACGTCCGTGACGTCGTCGAGGTCCAGCAGACCGGCGTAGGCTCCCGCGATGTGCGCGAGCGCCGGGACCTCGTCGACGTTGACCAGGTGGACGGTGCCGTCCGCGTCCTTGGTCACCGCCTCGACGTCGAGAATGCGGACGTCGTCGCGTTCGGTCAGGGTGAGCAGCTCGGCGAGACCGTCAGGGTCCTCGCCTTCGATCTCGAGCACGAGGTAGCCCAGGGGGCCGAGCGCGTCATCGGAGTGGTGGGTCACGGGTTCTCCTGTGGGGGTTGGGGTCGGACATCCGCATGCTAACAGGCAGCCATGTGCGGCCGCCTCGCGGGACTTCCGGCGGTGGCGCAGGGCTCAGCCGTCTCCCTCGCGGGGCACGCCGGCCGCCCGCGCCACCTCGGAAGCCAGGGCGGAACCGACGTCGCCGTAGAGGTGGAAGACCGCCTCGGCGCCGTGTTCCCGCAGCTCGGCGACGTCGTCGTCGTAGAGCGCCACCGACCCGACGACGCCCCTGAACCCGCGCGCCCGCAGCCGGTCGAGGGCGTAGAGGTTGGTCTCGTGGAGCGGCATCGCGAGAACGGCGAGCCGCAGGTCGGCGTGGCTGGTCACGCGGTCCCAGAAGTCCTCGTCGGTCGCGTCCCCCTCCCGGACGTTCCACCCGGCACGGGTGTGGTTCAACACCACCTGGTCGTCGGCGTCGATGCCGACGACGCGGAGGTGGAAGTCCTCCGCCAGGGCGCGGTACGCGCCGCTGCCGGTGCGCCCCATCCCGAGGACGAGGGCCTCGGCTCCGGCGATGTCGATGGGCCGGTCGATCGGGTTGAGGCGGCTGGGGTCGATCTCGTGCATACGCGCCTGCAGCCACGGCCCGATGCGCGGTGCCCGGC
>JALHDK010000026.1 GCA_022838965.1 Actinomycetales bacterium
GGGTGGGGAAGGCGCGATCCGTCGTCGTCCCGGCGGCGGACGGCGACCTGGGAATCCTGCCGGGTCGCCAGCCCATCCTCGCCGTCCTGCGGCCGGGCACGGGACGGGTCACGCCCGAGGAGGGTGAGGTGTTCTCCTTCCGGATCGTCGCGGGGTTCGTCTCGTGCGACCAGGACGAGATCGAGGTGGTCCTCGACAACACGGGTGAAGGCTACGGGGACTGAATCCCGTGGAATGGGTCTGGGGCGCCGTCGGAGCATGCGTGGTGGTCGCCGGACTCGTCCTCGCGGTGTACCTCACGCGGTTCCGGTCGATCGTGACCCGCGTCGGCTCGTTCGAGTGTGCGCTGCGGGAGCCGGAGGCCCGGCGCTGGCGTGAGGGGTACGCCTGCTACGGCGTCGATCGGATCGACT
The DNA here is from genome assembly GCA_022838965.1 of Actinomycetales bacterium. Next base: position 414 of record JALHDK010000026.1, read on the forward strand.
GGTTCCCCGTGGCCTCCCTGCGCGTTCGGCCGCTGTTCAGCTGGAGCCGGCAGGAATTCGACGTCGAGCGCGTGGATCGCCTCGTCTCGCGCCACACCGGCCGGGACGTCGTCGATCTCGTGGTGCGGGTGCCCTCCGGGCGCTACCACCTCCTGATCGTCGCGGACGCCTACTCCGGTCTGCGCTCGTGGCTGGAGGCCGCACCGCCCACTCCCGCGAGCTTCCAGTAGGCTGCCGCTGTGCGGATCGTGGTCGCCACCTGCACGGTGGAGTACTCGGGGCGCCTCGACGCGCGTCTTGAGCGTGCACCGCGTGTCCTCATGCTCAAGGCGGACGGATCCGTCCTCGTCCATTCCGACGGCGGATCCTACAAGCCGCTCAACTGGATGTCCCCGCCCTGTTCGTTCACCGTCCGCCCACCCTCGGCGGACCTCGCCGCCGCCGGCGTGCGGGAGCAGTGGATCGTCCAGCACTCCCGCAGCGATGACCGTCTCGTGGTCCACATCCACGAGGTCCACTCGGACACCGTGCATGAACTCGGGGTCGATCCCGGACTCGTGAAGGACGGGGTGGAGGCGCATCTGCAGAAGCTGCTGGCGGACCAGGTCCACCTCCTTGGTCCCGGCCACACGCTCGTCCGGCGGGAGTATCCGACTGCCATCGGTCCGGTGGATCTGTTGGTGCGCGCACCGGGCGGCGTGACGGTGGCCGTGGAGGTGAAGCGCCGCGGGGAGCTGGACGGCGTCGAGCAGCTGACCCGCTACCTCGAGCTGCTGAACCGCGACCCGCGGCTCGCGCCCGTCCACGGGGTCTTCGCGGCCCAGGAGATCCGGCCGCAGGCGAGGATGCTGGCGGAGGACCGGGGAATCAGGTGCCTGCTCCTCGACTATGACGCCATGCGGGGCACGGACGACCCGCAGAGCCGGTTGTTCTGACCGGCGGACCCCGCGATCCGGCCGGCCGGGGCCACGGTGTGGGAGGATGGCGTGCATGATGACACTGAGGGGTCGTGTCGTTCTGCCCGAACGCGTCCTGCCCGACGGGGTGGTTCAGGTCCGTGACGGCCGGATCACCGCGGTGGGCCCGGCAGCCGATTTCCCCGAGGGTGGGATCCCTGACGCCACCGACGAGCTGATCCTCCCTGGCCTCGTCGACCTCCACTGCCACGGGGGCGGCGGCGCCTCCTTCCCCGACGCCGCGACCTCCGAGGAGGCGATGCGCGCCGTCGCCCACCATCGCCGGCACGGGACCACCACGCTGGTCGCCTCCCTCACCACCGCTCCGGCAGACCGGCTGCGGCACCAGGCTGCCCTGCTGGCCGAACTCGCCCGGGAGCAGGAGATCGCGGGCATCCACTTCGAGGGCCCGTTCCTCTCCCGGGAGAGGTGCGGCGCCCAGAATCCGGCCGCGATGGTCCCGCCGGACCCGGAGCTGGCGAGGGAGCTTCTCGACGCCGCGGGCGGACACGCCGTCATCATGACCCTGGCGCCGGAACTCCCGGGGGCGCTGACGGTCGCCGCGGAGCTGCTGGAGCGGGGTGTCACCCCCGCCTTCGGTCACACCGACGCCACGGCGGCGGAGGCGCGCGCGGCGCAGGACCGGCTCGAGCCGCTCGCCCGCGCCCACGGCCGACGACTGACGGTGACCCACCTCTTCAACGCGATGCCGCCCGTCCACCACCGGGCGCCCGGGCCCGTCCTGGAGTTCCTGGCGGCCGCGCGGCGCGGGGGACTGGTTGTCGAACTGCTCGGGGACGGCGTCCACCTCGACCCTGCCACGGTGCGCGCCGTGGTGGAGCTCGTCGGTCATGGGAACGTCGTGCTCGTCTCGGACGCGATGGCCGCGGCCGGCACGAAGGATGGTGACTACCAGCTCGGGTCCCTCGCCGTCCAGGTCCGCGACGGCGTCGCGCGACTGGCCGACGGCGGGGCGCTCGCGGGCGGGACAGCTCACCTGATCGACGTCGTCCGCACCTCCGTGGCGGGTGGCGTCCCGCTCGTCGAGGCGGTCCACATGGCCGCCACCGGTCCCGCGACGGTCCTGGGCCGCGACGACATCGGGGCGCTCGTCGTCGACGCCAGTGCCGACATCCTCGTCACGGACGCGGACCTGCGCGTCCGCCGGACCTACCGCAAGGGCCAGCGGGTCGCATGACGTTCCCCGCCGGGTTCATCCTCGGCGCGGCCACCGCCGCCTACCAGGTGGAGGGCGCCGCCGCCGAGGGCGGCCGCGGGCCATCGATCTGGGACACGTTCGCGCACACGCCGGGCCGGACCAGGAACAGCGACACGGGGGACATCGCGGCCGACCACTATCACCGCTGGCGGTCCGACGTGGCCCTGATGCGGGAACTGGGGTTGCAGGCCTACCGCTTCTCGGTGTCGTGGCCGCGCGTCCAGCCCGGCGGACGTGGTCCGCTCAACCCGGAGGGGCTGGCGTTCTACCGCGGCCTGATCGATGAGCTGCTCGCCCGCGGCATCAGGCCTGTCCTCACCCTCTACCACTGGGACCTCCCGCAGGCCCTGCAGGACCGGGGCGGTTGGGCGAACCGCGACACCGCCCACGCCTTCGCGGCCTACGCCCGGGCAATGGCCCGGGAACTCGGGCAGGGTGTGTGGCTGTGGGTCACTCTCGACGAGCCGTGGTGCATCGCCTTCCTGGGTCACGCGTCGGGAGAACACGCCCCCGGGCACGCGAATGCCGCGGAGGCGCTCGCGGTCGCCCACCACCTCAACCTCGCGCACGGCCTCGCCGCCCGCGCCATCCGGGAGGAGCTCCCCGACGCCCTGGTCTCGGTGGCACTCAACCTCCACGTCACCAGACCGGCCGACGAGGAGGACTCCCGGCACCTCGAGGCCGTGCGGTCCATCGACCTCGTCGGCAACCACATCTTCCTCGGACCGATGCTGGAGGGTTCGTACCCGCCGGATCTCGTGGCCTCCACCCGGCACCTCACTGACTGGTCGTTCGTGCATGAGGGTGATCTGGTGGTCACACGGCAGCGCCTTGACATGCTGGGGGTCACCTACCGCACGAGTACGGTCGTCCGGCCCGGGGCGGCGCGTTCGCCCCGGTGGGTCGGGGCCGACGACGTCGAGTTCCTGCCACCCGCGGGCCCCCTCACGGCGCCGGGATGGGGCATCGATCCGGAGGGCCTGTACGACCTGCTCACCGCTCTCGACCGCGCCTACCCGGATCTGCCGCTGATCGTCACAGCGAACGGGGCCGCGTTCGACGACGTGGTGGAGGAGGGCGACGGCGTCCCGGCGGTGCGGGATCACCGCCGCATCGAATACATCTCGGCCCATCTGGCGGTGCTCGAGCGTGCGATCGAGGCAGGGGTGGACGTCCGCGGATTCCTCCTGTGGTCGCTGCTGGACGGGTTCGAATGGGCAGAGGGGTACACGCAGCGGTTCGGGCTCGTCCACGTCGACCACCCGACCGGCACCCGGCTGGTCAAGGAGTCCGGGCGCTGGTACGCGCGAGTGATCGCAGAGCATCGCGCGGCGCACGCACCTGCTGTGCAACCCAGGGAGCGGCCGTCCCGGCCCGGCATCCTCGGGCTGCGCCGGAAGCGGCAGGTGTGCAACGAGAACCGGGTCTATCTGTGTCCCGGCTGCAACCACCCGATCCCGGCCGGAGTGGCCCATGTGGTGGCGTGGTCCAATGAGCACCTGTTCGGCAGCGACGCAGCCCTGGCGGAGCGGCGTCACTGGCACACGGCGTGCTGGCGGCGCGCCAGCGGCCACCGCTCCTGATCGCGCGAGCGGCAACCCCTCCTGATGTCGGGTTCCCGGGGCCGGATTGATGGCAGGCTTGTGCCATGAGTGACATCGCCCTGCACTACGCCGGTCGTCCCGCCGGCATCCCCCTCGTCCTGCTTCCCGCGTTCCCCCTCGACGGTCGCATGTTCCGCGAGGTGCGGCGACACCTGGACGGCTGGGTGATCACTGCCGACCCGCCCGGGTTCGGTGACTCGGCCGCCCCAGCCACCGTCGCCGCGCGTCTCGGGGTTTCGGCGGTCCCGGCGCTCGAGACCTGGGCGCGTGGGCTCGCGCAGGCGCTCGACGAGGTCGGCGCGTCCCGCATCGTCCTCGCAGGGGCGTCCATCGGCGGGTACGCCACCATGGCCTTCGCCGAGTTGTTCCCGGAACGTCTCGCCGGGATCGGGCTGTTGGACACGAAGGCCGTCGCCGATGATCTGGAGCACCGCGAGTATCGACTCAGGATGGCGGATGCCATGATGACCGGGGCGCACGCAGGCCACTACCTGGAGCCCTTGCTCAACCACGTGGTGTCTCCCGTCACCAAGAAGGAGCGCGAGGCCCTCTTCGAGCAGCTCGCCTCGTGGTTCGAGCAGGCAACTCCTGCCGGGATCGCCTGGGCGCAACGCGCGATGGCCGCGCGGCCCGACCGGCTGGACGTGTTGCGGAGACTCTCCATCCCCGCCCTGGTGCTGCGCGGCGAGGACGACACGGTCTCGACCCGTGAACACTGTGAGGCGATGGCGGAGGCGCTCGGTACCAGCGTCGTCGAGATCCCGGCGGCCGGGCACATGGCGGCCGTCGAGAACCCGGAACCCGTGGCCGCCGCGCTCAGAGACCTGTGGGAGCGCGCCACGGCGGCGGCGCCCCCGGCCGCCTAGCGTTCCCCGGAGGACCACCCCGGCAGGAGTCGTTCCAGGGCGTCGGCGAGATCGATGGAATCGCCGTCGCGTCCGCCGGCGCCGAGGACGAGGGGTGGGGCGATGGGTTCGAGATGCACGCGCCGCCACCGGTCGAGGAAGCCCAGCGGCGCCGTCAGGATGTAGAGCCGACCGTCCGTGCCGACCCCCATCGACCGGTCCTGCCGGACGTACCAGCCGGTGACGTCCGAGCGGGCGAATCGGGTGCCGTCGTACCCCCTGACCTTGAGTTCCTCGGCGGGCAGTCCAGCGCGCTGCGCCGCTGCGGCGAACCGGTCCAGCAGCTCCTGCGCCCGCGCATTCTCGGCGGCCTCACGACGGCGGAGGCGTTCGGCGTGCTCCGCGGCGGCTTCGCGTCTCCGCTCGGTCCAGTCCTCGCTCATTGGCCCATCGTACGGTGCTCCGCACCCGCCGCCTCATCGGATGCGCTGATGAGCGAGCGCATCTCGTCGATGTACGTGGAGACGGACTCACGCTGGCGGTCGAGCTCGGCCATCTGCGCCTCGGCGTCGCGCCGCGCCGCGCGCGCCGCGTCGATCGCCTCCTCGCGGATCCTCGCGGCCTCGGCGCGGGCGCTCGTCACCATCTCATCCGCCTCGGCACAGGCATGCGCCAGACGCTCGGCCGCCTGCGCATCGGCCTGCCGGCGCACCTCCTCGGCCCGCGCGAGGGTCTGACGCAGCTGTTCCTCGGCGGCGTGCGCCTCCCGGCGCGCGGTCTCGACGACGACCGCGAGCGACTCGCGGGCACGGGCGAGACGCTCCGCATTCGCCTTCTCCGCGAGTTCGCGGGCGAGTGCCAGCTCACGGTCGAGGGCGGAGCGCACGGCGCGGGCGTCCGCGGCGGCGTCCTTCCGGAGCGTGATTGCCTCGGCCTCCGCTGCGGCCCGCAGCTCGTCCAGTTCACGCGTCACCCGGTCACGTTCGGCCTGCAGTTCGGCGTCCTGATCCTGCTGCTGTTCCAGCAGCTGACGGTTCGTGACGGCACGCGCGGAGGCGAGCTCGTTCTCCACCTCGGCCCGCAGCGTGGCGATCTCGGTCTCCAGCTCGGCCCGCTGGCGCGCCGCTTCCCGCTCCGCGGAGGAGACCAGCTCGATCGCCGTGACGCGGGCGTTCTCGCGGGTGGTCTCCGCTTCCTGCGTCGCGGCCTGCACGATGTTCGCCGCCTCCACGCGGGCGTCCGCGAGGGTCTGCGCCGCCTCCCGCTGGCTCCGGTCCGCCAGGTCGGCTGCCTCGGTGCGGGCACGGTCGAGCGTCTCCTCCGCCTCCCGCTGGGCCCGCAGGGTGAGCGCCTCCGCCTGTTCCTCCGCCGTCCGCAGCAGCTGCTCCAGCCGCGCACCCAGTCCCGCGTACGTCGGGCGCGTGTGCTCGCTGAGCTGGCGCGTGGCCTCCGCGAGTTCGGACTGCAGCCGCACGACGCGCGCATCGAGCGCCGCCACCTCGCGCCGGGCACCCGCGAGCGCCTCGTTCAGTGCCGCGACTCGCTGGTCGACCTGGGCGCGGTCATAACCCCTCATCACCACCGGGAATTCCTCGCCGATCACCGTCGTCTCCTCGCTCGTGTCGCTGCCGCCAGACTACCCGGCACAGGCCCGGAAGAAGCGGTGGCGCGGCGCGCATCGCCGGGCGGCACCCAGGGCAATCTCCGGCCGATGCCCGTAGTCTGACTTGTTGAGCCTAACGTGAGGAGATCAGTCATGCGACGAGCGCTCGCGGCCCTCCTGGTGGTGCTGGGGTTGGTCGCCGTGGGTCTGGGAATCGCCTCTGCGACCGTGTGGCGAGCCGCCGACACGGTCACCGCGACCCTCGACCAACCGGACACCCCCGTCGTGCTGCTTCGTCCCGGCGTCACCGGAATGGCGAACCCCGACAGTGTCCGGGTGACCGCGACGGCACCCAGCCCCGACGCGCCCGTGGTCCTGGCCCTGGCGCCCGCCGACGACGTCGACGCCTGGGTTGGTCCGGCGGCCCACCTGGACGTGGTCGGGCTGGCGTCCTGGACCGAACTGGCCACCGAGCGGATCGACGGCGAGCCGTCGGTGCCCGATCCCGCCGGAGCGGACCTGTGGGTGGAGGAGATCACCGGCACGGGCGAGGTGGTCGCCGACCTCGTGCCCGATCCCGGCCAGGTGGTCCTCCTGGCGGCCACCGACGGCGTCCAGCCCGCCCCCCGCGTGGCCCTGACATGGTCCGTGGAGGTGAGCACTCCCTACCTCGTCCCCCTGCTGGTGGGCGGAACCCTCATCGCGCTGGTCGGTCTGGGCGTCCTGGTGTGGGACCTCCTCGTCCGGCGGGAGGTCAACGCGCGCGCCGCCGCCCGACAGCAGCGGGCCACGGCCGACGTCACGAGCACGACCACGATGCCGGCCATCGACAGCGTGCAGGAACCCCCGGTTCCCCGCCTGACCCGTCGACAGCTGCGGGACCGTGACCGCTCCCAGCGGACCTCCGATCCCCGGAGCGCGCCCGACGGGCCGATCGCCACGACGGCGGGGATGGTGGGAGCCGGGATCGTCCCTGCGGCGATCGATCCCGAACGCCACCGGGCACTGCGGTATCTCCCCCTTGACGAGCAGGACTGGACCCTCGACCCCGATCTGGCCGAGGCCGGCCCGGCGCGGGGGAGTGCGGTCGTTCCCGGGGTGCCGGACGCGGGAAGGCACCGGGCCACCCGGGGGGACGCGTGGCGAACCCTGTGGGACGTCGAGGAGGAGGAACGATGACCGCCACCCGCCGGGCACTCGTGGTCGCCCTCATCACCGTGACGCTGGGAGCCTGCTCCACCGCGCCGCTGCCCGAGCCCCAGGCGAGCCCCGCCCCGGACGTGCCGGCCGCCGTCGTCACGGAGGCGCAGCTCGACCGGATCCTCGCCGCCGTCGCGGAGACGTTCGTGGCGGCTGACGCGGCCGCGGCGCCCGACCAGCTCGAGGGACGGGTCACCGGTCCCGCGCGGAGAATGCGGGAGGCCGAGTACTCCCTCGCCGCCGCCACGGGCGGTGGCATCCCCGTCTCCCCGTTCACCACGGACCCGCAGGTCGCGATCGTCTCGGCGACGAGGGACTGGCCGCGGCTGGTGGGGGTTGTGACGGAGATTCCCCCGGGAGCCAACCTTCCCCTCCTGCTCGCCCTCGTGCAGACGGAGGCTCGCGGGAACTACCAGCTCTGGTCCTGGGTGCGGCTGCTGCCCGGCACCGAGATGCCCGCGACCGTCAATCCGGACGTCGGCTCGCCGCCGGTCCAGGCGGATTCGGAGGCGCTGCGCACGAGCCCGATCGCGACCGTGGAACACTACGCCGACATCCTCGCCGCCGGGGACTCCTCCGCGTACGCCGGGGAGTTCGCTGAGGACGCCTTCCGGACGGGCTTCCTCACTGCCTTCCGGTCCCTCTCGGAGAGCGTCTCGGTTGCCGGAACGACCGAACTGGCAGCGACCGCCACCGACGACCCGGTGTACGCCATCGCGACGAACGACGGCGGGGCGATCGTCTTCGGCACCATCGACCATCGGCTGACCGTGCGCCGAACGGTGGCCGGTGCCACGCTGGAGGTGGGCGAGACCCTCGCCCTGGGGGGTGAACGCCGGGTGCGGGGCAGCCTGGTGGCCCAGTACCTCGTCACGGTGGCGTTCCACGTCCCGCCCGCCGGCAGCGAGGAGCAGACCCGGGTGCTCGGCGCGAAGCAGGTGCTGGTCGGCGTCGAGCGCGACGATTCGACCTCGCCCGACTGAGCCATAGCATGGGGGTATGAAGCAACCTCTCAACGTGCACGGCGCCGTCGACCTCTCGGCACTGACCGGACCTCGTCAGCAACCGGCGGCGACCGGCGCGAACGTGATCGACGTGACAGACGCCACCTTCGGCGACCTGGTATCGCGCTCCGCCACCGTCCCGGTGGTGGTCGACCTGTGGGCCTCCTGGTGCCAGCCCTGCAAGACCCTGGGGCCGATTCTCGAGAAGCTCGCCGCGGAGTACGGCGGGCGTTTCCTGCTGGCGAAGGTTGACGTCGATGCCAACCCCCAGATCTCCGCGGCCTTCCAGGTGCAGTCGATTCCGACTGTGGTGGCCCTGCTCGCAGGCCAGGCGGTGCCATTGTTCCAGGGTGCCTACCCGGAGGCGCAGGTTCGCCGGATCATCGACCAGCTGCTGGCGGTGGCGGCCCAGAACGGGGTCACCGGGACCGTGGGCGGCGGCCCGGCACCCCAGCCGGAGCTCCCGCCCCTGCACGCGGCAGCCGTGGCGGCCATCGAGGCCGGCGACTACGCGGCTGCCGCCGCGAGCTACCGGCAGGCCCTGAAGGAGAATCCCGGGGATCGGGAGGCCAGGGCCGCACTGGCCCAGGTTGAACTCCTCCGGCGTCTCGAGGGACAGGACCTCGACACGCTCATCGCCCTCGCCCGGGAGGACGATCTCGAGTCGCAGCTGCGTGCGGCCGACGCCGAACTCGCCTCCGGCGATCTCCGTGCCGCCTTCGACCGGCTGCTCGCCGTGGTGCGTTCGGGCGGCGATGGACGCGAACCGGCACGGGCCCGGTTGGTGGAGTTCTTCGAGATCGTCGGGCCGGACCCGGAGGTGGCGCGGGCGCGACGGGAACTCGCGAGCGCGCTCTACTGAGGCTGTCCGCCAGCCCTGAGACCGTCCGCCAGTGCGGAACGGGGCCCCGGACGGGGCCCCGTTCTCTCAGTCGGTGTTCCCGGTGGTGTCAGGGACCAGCCAGAGGGCGCCGAGCGGCGGCACCCGGAGCCGCACGGACCACGGACGTCCCTGCCACGGGATCTCCTCCGACTCCACCCGTCCGAGGTTGCCGACCCCCGAGCCGCCGTACTCCACGGCATCCGTGTTGAGGACCTCGAGCCAGTCGCCCCCGTGGGGGAGTCCGACGCGGTAGCCCTCATGCGGGATCCCGGCGAAGTTCACGATGCACACCATGTGCTCGCTGAAGTCGGGAGTCTTGCGCATGTAGACCAGCACATTGTGGTCCGCGTCGCCGGCTTCGATCCATTCGAAGCCCTCGTGCGAGAAGTCGTCCGCCCACAGGGCCCGGCTCTTGCGGTAGATCGCGTTCATCGTGCTCACCAGGTCGGCGACTCCCGCGTGGGTAGGGTTGTCCAGGTGCCACCAGTCGAGGCCGCGGGACTCGTTCCACTCGGCCTCCTGGGCGAACTCCTGTCCCATGAAGAGCAGTTGCTTGCCAGGGTGCGACCACTGGTAGGCGAGCAGCGCCCGGACGCCGGCGAGCTGCTGCCACCAGTCCCCGGGCATCTTGCGCATGAGCGAGCCCTTGCCGTGGACGACCTCGTCGTGGGAGAGGGGCAGGATGAACTGCTCGGAGAAGGCGTAGATGAGCGAGAAGGTCAGTTCGCCGTGGTGGTACCGGCGGTTGATGGGGAGTTCCGAGAGGTAGCGCAGGGTGTCGTTCATCCAGCCCATGTTCCACTTCAGCCCGAATCCCAGGCCGCCGATGTTGGTGGGCGCGGTCACACCCGGCCATGCCGTGGACTCCTCGGCGATCATCACCACGCCGGGGACCTTCTTGTAGCAGGTGGCGTTCGCCTCCTGGAGGAACGAGATCGCCTCGAGGTTCTCCCGCCCGCCATGGGCGTTGGGACGCCACTGCCCATCCTTGCGTGAGTAGTCCAGGTACAGCATGGAGGCGACGGCGTCCACCCGGAGTCCGTCGATGTGGAACTCCTGGAGCCAGTACAGCGCGTTGGCCACCAGGAAGTTGCGAACCTCCCGGCGGCCGAAGTTGAACACCATGGTCCCCCAGTCCGGGTGCTCGCCCCGCAGCGGATCCGGGTCCTCGTACAGGGAGGTCCCGTCGAAGCGGGCCAGGGCCCACGAGTCCTTGGGGAAGTGGGCGGGCACCCAGTCGAGGATGACTCCGATACCCGCCTGGTGGAGCTTGTCCACGAGGTATCTGAAGTCATCGGGCACGCCCAGCCGCGCCGTCGGGGCGTAGTACGAGGTGACCTGGTAGCCCCAGGACCCGCCGAAGGGGTGCTCGGCAATGGGCATCAGCTCGACGTGGGTGAAGCCGAGGCGAGTGACGTACTCCACCAGCTCGTCCGCGAGCTGGCGATAGCCGAGGCCCTGCCGCCAGGAGGCGAGGTGAACCTCGTAGATCGACATGGGCGCCGCGTGTGGCTGCGAGCGGGCGCGGCGCTCGAGCCACGCGTCGTCCCCCCAGGTGTAGGACGAGTCCGTGATCACCGACGCCGTCGAGGGCGGCACCTCGGTGGCGCGGGCCATGGGGTCGGCCTTCTCGTGCCAGGAGCCGTCACGTGACGCGATCTCGAACTTGTAGCGGTGGCCGATCTCGGCGCCGGGCACGAAGATCTCCCAGACCCCCGAGGCGCCCAGCGAGCGCATCGCCGTGACCGATCCGTTCCACGAGTTGAAGTCACCCTTCACGCGCACTGCCCTGGCGTTCGGCGCCCATACGGCGAAGGACGCCCCGTGCACCTCGCCCAGTTCGCTGGGGAAGGTCCGCAGATGCGCCCCGAGAACCTTCCACAGTTCCTCGTGGCGTCCCTCGCCGATGAGGTAGAGGTCCATCTCCCCGAGGGTGGGGAGGAACCGGTAGGGGTCGTCGAGCGTGGTGGTCGCCTCCCCGTTGGTGACGCGCACACGGTAGTCCGGGACCCTGTCCCCCTCAACCACGGCCACCCAGATGCCGTCGCACTCGTGCGTCGCGGGATAGGACGCGTTGGCGGTGACGATCTCCACCGCGTCGGCCATCGGCCGCAGTGTCCTGATGGTGACCGCACCGTCGAAGATGTGCGGTCCGAGGACCTCATGCGGGTTGTAGTGGAGGCCGCGGGCGACGGTGGTGAGGACTCCGGCGTCAACGGGGAAGTGATCGGTCATGGGTCTACTCTCCCACTTCTTGGACCGTCGGGAGCACCGGATTAGCAGGCGGCGTGTGGCCATTCGTGCGCAGGTCGGAGGCGCGCCGGTGGTGGGGGATTCTGCAGGTCAGTCGAGCAGGCGCCCCACGGCCGCGAGGGGGATCCAGAGCCAGGAGGGCCGGTTGCGCGCCTCGTAGAGCGCCTCGTAGAGGGCCTTGTCGAGCTCGAGAGCTGCCAGGATCCCGGGGTGGGACCGGGGGTCGGGGGCGACATCCGCGTAGCCGTCCAGGAAGGCCTGCCGCGCCTGCCGGGCCCACGCCGCGGCGGCGGGGGAGGAGCCTGCCGAGGCGGCCGCGTAGTCGAAGGAGCGCAGCATCCCCGCCACATCCCGCAGGGCGAGGTCGGGCAGACGACGCTGGGCGAGGGGGCGCAGCGGCTCGCCCTCGAAGTCGAGCAGCACCCAGCCGCGCCCGGGACCGTGGATGACCTGACCCAGGTGGAGGTCGCCGTGCACGCGCTGGAGGGCGGGCCACGGCGCCTCGGCCGCGGCGCGGAAGACGGCGTCGACGCGAGGCTCGAGCTCGCCCAGACTCGGTACCGCGGCGACGGCGCTGGCCGTGCGGCGGTGCCACTGGTCGAGGATCTCCGCGCGCTGGGAGGCGGTGGGCTCCTGCGTTCCGAACGCCGCGGCCAGGAGGCTGTGCACCTCGGCCGTCGCGGCACCCAGCCCGCGGGCGTCGAACGCGGATCCTGTCGCCACGCAGTCGAGTGCCACCCGCCACGCGTCCCGGGCCCCCGGGATGAACTCCTGGGCAACCGCGAGATCGCCCGATTCGCGCGCCCCACGGCGCGTCCATGATCCCCGCAGGGCACCGATGAAGTGCGGCACCCGCAGCGTGCCGGCGCGACTGAGGGCCTCCTGCAGTTCGATGTCGGGATTCGGACCATCCGCCAGCACCCGGAAGATCTTCGCGATCGCGGTGGTGGTGCGCTCCTCCGGGTCGGCCACGTCGCAGATCACCGAGGTGTTGGACTGCTCGCCCGTCAACACCCGCGCCGACCGGAGGACGAGGCCAGGTGCCACCTGCCGCAGCATCCAGGCGGCGTGGCGGGGATCGGCGCAGCCGTCGTACAGCCAGCCGTCGGCGGTGACCCCGATCAGCGCCGTCTCGGGAAGGTCGGCGCGCCCGGGGTGGAGGGTGACCGGGACCTGGTACACGACGGGTTCGCCCGGGGCCTCGTCGCACACCACGAGACGCGCGACGACGACGTCGTCGACGGTTGCGAGCCGCTCCTCCTCCACGCTGGCGACCCGCGGGGTGAGGTTCTTCGTGGAGTACCAGCGCTGCAGTGGCATCCAGGCCTCGAGGAGGGCCGCGACGGCGTCCCTCATCGCGTGACCACCAGCCAGTAGAAGTCGCGTGCCCCGATGGTGAGCGGGTAGGAACCGTCCCTGGGGACCGACGGGAACTCTGCCCCGCCGAAGACGTCGCGCACCGACGCGCCGGACCACCCGGCGAGCGTGAGCCTGGTCGCGCGGGCGGTGCTCGCAGTGTTGGCGACACAGAGAACCGTCTCCTGGGCGTTGCGGCGGAGGTAGGCCAGGACGGCGTCGCTGGTGGATTCGATCAGTTCGAAGGTGCCGTTCCCGAACACCGGGTGCTCGCGGCGCACGGTCCGGAAGCCACCGCGTCGCAGCTGCTCGATCTCAGCGCCTGGGAGCTCGGGCCGCTGCGGCGGCTCGAGCAGGAGGCGCGGTCGATGGCGAGCCTCGCCCATCCGGGCCTCGCCACGATCTACGGGCTCGAGAGCTGGCGAGGCGTCCCCGTGCTGGTGGTGGAGCACCTTCCCGGCGGCACGCTCT
>JALHDK010000027.1:0-13749 GCA_022838965.1 Actinomycetales bacterium
CGACGCCGACCGTGATGCGGTTGAGGTTCCGCTCCGCCACACCGGACCCACCGACCGCGCTCGACAATCCGCCGCCGAACATGTCCGAGAGTCCTCCACCCCTGCCCTTGTGCATCAGGATCGTCAGCATCAGGAAGACGGAGGTGATGATCAGGATCACCTCGAGGGCGATCGTCAGTGCGGTCACGGGCTACCGTCCAATCGAAGGGGAGGGGATTTCTCAGGACAGGATAACTGATGGCGGCACGCCTCCCGGGCGCGCCGCCATCAGTTCGTTCAGTTCCTTCAGACCGCGACCTGCTGGTACCTCACGATGGCAGCGAACTCCTCCGCGTCCAGGGAGGCTCCGCCCACGAGGGCACCGTCGACGTCGGGCTGTGACATGATCGCCGCGACGTTCGACGCCTTGACGGAGCCGCCGTAGAGGATCCGGACGGTCCGGGCGACCTCGTCGTCGTACAGTTCGGCCAGTCGTCCCCGGATGGCGCCGCAGACCTCCTGGGCGTCCGCCGGCGTCGCCACCTCACCCGTGCCGATCGCCCAGATGGGCTCGTAGGCGACCGCCGTTCCGATGGCCTCCTCGCGGGTGGAGGTGTTGAAGATGCCGTTCACCTGGACGAGAACGCGCTCGACCTGGCGGCCCTCCCGCCGGATGGCGAGATTCTCGCCGACGCACACGATGGGGGTGATGCCGTGCTTGATGGCCGCCCGGCTCTTCTCCCCCACCACCCAGTCGTTCTCCGCGTGGTAGAGACGGCGTTCGGAGTGTCCGCAGATCGCGTACGAACAGCCGAGCCTGGCGAGCATGCGCGGGGCGATCTCGCCCGTGTAGGCGCCGTTCTCGTGGACGGAGATGTCCTGCGCGCCGTACCTGATCTGGAGCTTCTCACCGTCGACGAGGGTCTGCACCGAACGGATGGAGGTGAAGGACGGGATGACGGCGACTTCGACGGCCTCGTAGTCGTGCTTGGCGTCCTTCAGGAGCCACGCGAGCTTCTGGACGTGTGCGATGGCCTCGAGGTGATCGAGGTTCATCTTCCAGTTTCCCGCCATCAGCGGGACGCGCCCGTTCATCAGGACTCCAGAACGGCGATACCGGGGAGCACCTTGCCCTCGAGGAACTCAAGCGACGCCCCACCACCGGTGGAGATGTGGGAGAACGTGTCCTCGTCGAAACCGAGGATACGCACCGCGGCAGCGGAGTCACCTCCGCCGATGATGGTGAAGGCGTCGGATTCGCTCATCGCGCGCGCGACAGCCCTGGTTCCCTCGGCGAAGGCCGGGAACTCGAACACGCCCATGGGCCCGTTCCACACGACGGTCTTCGCACTCGCGATCTTCTCCGCGAACAGTGCGCGCGACTCGGGTCCGATGTCGAGGCCCATCTTGTCCTCGGGGATTCCGTCGGCCGGCACCACGACGGACGGCGAGTCCGCGGCGAAGGTGTCCGCCGCCACGACGTCGACCGGCAGGACGATCTCCACCCCCTTGGCCCTGGCCGTCTCCAGATAGCCCTTGACCGTGTCGACCTGGTCCGCCTCCAGCAACGACGTGCCCACCGCGTATCCCTGCGCGGCGAGGAAGGTGTAGGCCATCCCGCCACCGATGAGCAGGATGTCGGCCTTCTCCAGCAGGTTGGCGATCACTCCCAGCTTGTCCGAGACCTTGGAGCCGCCGAGCACCACGGCGTAGGGCCGCTCCGGGTTCTCGGTGGCGCGGCGGAGCGAGTCGATCTCCTTGAAGACCAGCTTCCCGGCGGCGTGCGGGAGACGCAGGGCGATGTCGTAGACGGAGGCCTGCTTGCGGTGCACCACCCCGAACCCGTCCGAGACGTACACGTCGCCCAGCTGCGCCAGTTCCTCTGCGAGCGCGGCGCGCTCCGCATCCACCTTGGACGTCTCGCGCGGGTCGAACCGCACGTTCTCCAGCAGGGCGACATCACCGTCCGCCAGGCTCGCGACCGTCTCCCGGGCCGAGGGACCGACGAGGTCGGCCGCCAGCTTGACCTCCTTGCCGAGGAGTTCGCCCAGCCGCCTGGCAACCGGAGCGAGGGAGTACCGGGCCTCCGGCGCGCCCTTCGGGCGGCCGAGATGGGCCATGATGATCACCCGGGCGCCCTGGTCCGCGAGCGCGGTGATTGTGGGGAGTGCGGCGCGGATGCGCCCGTCGTCGGTGATCGTCTCTCCGTCGAGCGGGACGTTGAAGTCAGATCGGAGGAGGACGCGCTTGCCGCGCAGGTCCCCCAGGGTCTCGATGGTCTGCATACCTTCTTCCTTTCTCGATCACGCCTGGGGGCGCCCGCGATCTCTCACGGACGCCCCCGGCACGGCATTCTCAGAGCTTCGAGCCCACCAGCACGGTGAGGTCCATGAGCCGGCACGAGTAGCCCCACTCGTTGTCGTACCACGACACGACCTTGACCATGTCGCCGATCACCTTGGTGAGGCCGGCGTCAAAGATCGACGAGTGCGGGTCGGTCACGATGTCGGAGGACACGATCGGGGCCTCGGTGTAGGCCAGGATGCCCTTGAGAGCGCCCTCGGCGGCGGTCTTCACGGCAGCGTTGACCGACTCCTTCGTCACCGGCTTCTCGGCGACGAAGGTGAGGTCCGTGGCCGAACCGGTCGGGGTCGGAACCCGCAGGGCGTAGCCATCGAACTTGCCCTTCAGCTCGGGGAGCACCAGAGCCACGGCCTGCGCGGCGCCGGTCTTGGTCGGGACGATGTTGAGGGCGGCGGCGCGGGCGCGGCGCAGGTCGCCGTGGGGCCCGTCCTGCAGGTTCTGGTCGGCCGTGTAGGCGTGGACCGTCGTCATGAGGCCGCGCACGATCCCGAAGTTCTCGTGCAGCACCTTGGCCAGGGGCGCGAGGCAGTTCGTGGTGCAGGAGGCGTTCGAGATGATGTGGTGCTTCTCCGGGTCGTAGTCGGCGTCGTTCACGCCGATGACGAAGGTCGCGTCCTCGTTCTTCGCGGGAGCGGAGATGATGACCTTCTTGGCGCCGGCGTCGATGTGCGCCTTCGCCTTCGTCGCGTCGGTGAAGCGGCCGGTCGATTCGATGACGATGTCCGCACCCAGGTCAGCCCAGGGGAGGTTGGCAGGGTCCCGCTCCTCGAGCGACTTGAAGGTCAGGGAACCCACGGTGATGGAGTCCTCGGAGTAGGAGACGTCCTGCTTGAGCACGCCCAGGATCGAGTCGTACTTCAGGAGGTGGGCGAGGGTCTTGTTGTCGGTGAGGTCGTTCACGCCGACAATCTCGATGTCAGCGCCGGACTCCAGCACTGCACGGGTGAAGTTGCGGCCGATGCGGCCGAAGCCGTTGATTCCGACTCGGATGGTCACAGTGTCCTCCATTGATGCGCATCGCGGCGCATACGCTTCGTCTGTCCTTGAGCGCGTGGACGCACTCCCGGCCCGAGTGCGACAGCGGGGACCAGCCAGACGCGGGATTCCCGCGCCGACACCAAGAGCCAGCAATGCTCAGGCTATCACTCCGGGTTTCGGCCGTGACGGGCCGATCGTCCTTATTGACCTCCGGAATGATTCTTAGTCGTCGAGCATCTCCTCGGTGAGGGCGGCCATGGTGTCCGGAACCCCCAGCTCGGCGGCGCGCTTGTCGGCCATCGCGAGCAGCCGCCGGATCCGGCCGGCCACGGCATCCTTGGTCAGGGGCGGATCGGACAGCTGTCCGAGTTCCTCGAGCGAGGCCTGCTTGTGGTCGAGCCGCAGGCGGCCGGCGACGAGCAGGTGTTCGGGGATGTTCTCCACGCCGAGAATCTCCATGGCCCGTTCGACCCGGGCGCCCGCCGCCACGGCAGCCCGGGCGGACCGGCGCAGATTGGCGTCGTCGAAGTTGGCGAGACGGTTCGCCGTCCCCCTGACCTCGCGGCGCAGCCGCTTCTCCTCCCACGCGAGCGTCGCGTCGTGCGCACCCATGCGCGTCAGGAGGGTGGCGATCGCCTCGCCGTCGCGCACGACGACGCGGTCGACGCCGCGCACCTCGCGGGCCTTCGCGCCGACCCCCAGCCGGCGCGCCGCTCCGACCAGCGCGAGCGCGGCCTCGGGGCCGGGGCACGTCACCTCGAGCGAGGCGGAGCGGCCGGGCTCGGTGAGTGAGCCGTGCGCGAGGAAGGCACCACGCCAGGCGGCCGCGGCCTCGGTGAGCGAGGAGGAGACGATGTGCGGAGGCAGTCCCCGCACGGGGCGTCCGCGGTTGTCGATAAGGCCCGCCTGCCGGGCGAGCACCGCGCCGTCCTGGACCACGCGAACCACGTACCGGTTGCCCCGGCGCAACCCACCGCCGGACACGACGATCAACTCGCTGCTGTGGCCGAACACCTCCGCGATGTCGTGGCGGAGCCTCCGGGCGGCGATGCCGGTGTCGAGTTCCGCTTCAACCACGACGTGACCGGAGATGATGTGCAGCCCACCGGCGAAGCGCAGCATCGCGGCGACCTCGGCCTTGCGCGCCGAGATCCTGTCCACGCGCACCCGCGCGAGTTCGTCCTTGACGTCAACGGTCAACGACACAGGGTCTCCTCCCTCACCCGACATCCCCGATGGCGCCCTCGAAGGCGTCCCGATACGCAGCAGCCAAGCGTAGCGGGTCGTGCTCGCCCGGGGATCCCGCGCTGCGGACCTGGCGAAGGAGGACCCGCGCGCCCAGGAGGGCGGCCGCCTCCTCGAACTCGTCCAGATCCCGGATGGACGCCGGGTCCGCGATGACGGTCTCGAACGTGAGATCCGGCGCGTGGTCGTGCAGCACACGCAGGTGGTCCCCCGGGGACATGTTCTCGGTCTCCCCGTGCTGGGTGACCAGGTTGGCAGTGAGCACCCGATGGCGACTGGAGTGAAGCGCGCGGTTGAGGGCGGGCACCAACAGGTGCGGGATCACGGACGTGTACCACGATCCCGGCCCGAGCACCACGAAGTCGGCCTCCTCGATGGCGGCGACGGCCTGTGGACAGGCGGGCGGGTCCGCGGGCTCAAGCCAGATGGCGAGCAGCTCGCCGGTGGTGACCGCGACGCGGCTCTGGCCCCGGACGGTGGTGGTGCCGTCGGGGACCCGCACCGTCGCGGCGATCTCGAGCGGCACCATCGCCATCGGCAGCACCGCGCCGCGCGCGCCGAGGAGGCGGCCCACCAGCTCCAGGCCCGCCACCGGATCGCCGAGCCGCTCCCATGCGGACACGATGAGCAGGTTGCCGACGGCGTGGTTGTTCAGCGGTCCGTTGGTGTGGAAGCGGTGCTGGAGGATGTCACGCCACGTGTGGCCCCATTCGGTGTCGTCGCACAGGGCCGAGAGCGCCATGCGGAGGTCGCCGGGCGGGAGGCAGCCGAGTTCGGTGCGCAGCCGTCCGGACGATCCGCCGTCGTCCGCGACCGTGACGACGGCGGTGAGGTTGCGGCTCACGTGACGCAGCGCCCTCAGCGAGGCCGACAGCCCGTGTCCGCCGCCCAGCGCGACCACCCGGATCGAGCTGTCCATCATTCCCGTCCCACATCGCGGTGCAGGGTGCGCACCGAGTAGCCCGACCGGCGGAGGCGGTCGGCGATGGCCTCCGAGATCGCCACGGAACGGTGCTTTCCGCCGGTGCAGCCGACCGCGATCGTGACGTAGGGCTTCAGCTCGTGCACGTACCCGGAGAGCACGGGCTCGATGGCCGCGACGTAGCGGTCGACGAAGTCCAGCGCCCCCGGAAGTCCCAGGACGTACTCCCGCACCTGGTCGTCGTGCCCCGTGAGGTGGCGGAGCTCGCTCACCCAGTAGGGGTTGGCCAGGAAGCGGACGTCGACGACGTGGTCCGCGTCCAGGGGGATGCCGTACTTGAAGCCGAACGACATGACCGTGAGCTGCAGGCGCGCCTCCGCCGGGTCACCGACCAGCTCGCGGACCTTGCGGGCCAGGTCGTGGACCGACAGGGTGGTGGTGTCGACGATGACGTCGGCCCGGTTCTTCAGGGCCTGCAGGAGCTTCCGCTCGGCGGCGATGCCGTCCAGCACGCGACCATCCCCCTGCAGGGGATGCGGGCGACGCACGGCATCGAAGCGCCGGACCAGCTCGGCGTCCGAGGCCTCGAGGAAGATGATCCGGTAGTCCATTCCCATCTGGCGGATCTGGTCGATCACGGAGACCATCTCGGTGAAGAACTCGCCGGACCGCACGTCCACCACCGCGGCCAGACGGGAGATGCCGTCACCGGCCCGCATCATCGTGGCGAGCGTGATCAGCAGGCGGGGTGGCAGGTTGTCGACCACGTACCAGTTCAGGTCTTCCAGCGCTGCGGCCGCGCGGGTGCGGCCCGCACCCGACATCCCGGTGATGATCAGGAGTTCAGGCCGCTCGCTGGCGGGCAGCGGGGTCTCCTCGTCCCGCACCGGGATTCCGTTGGGTACGGTGGGAGGACCCGGCGGTGCGGGGGGCTCGGCCATATCCCAAGCATGCCACGGGGCGTGGCACGGTGGCGGGGCGACGGCCCTTCAGCTGCGGGCGTCCCGGAGGTGCGTCACCACGGCCTCCGCCAGGGCCGGGCCGATCCCGGGCACCCGCGCCACCTCGCCCACCTCTGCCGCCCTGAGTCGCGACAGGGACCCGAAGTGCTCCAGGAGCGCTTTCGCGCGGCCGGGCCCGATCCCCGGGATGGTGTCGAGGGCTGAGGCGGTCATGGCGGCCGACCGCCGCCTGCGATGCCGGGTGATCGCGAAGCGGTGGGCCTCGTCGCGCACCCGCTGGAGCAGGTGAAGGGCCTCACTGCCCCGCTCCAGGATCACGGGGAACTCCTCGTCCGGCACCCACACCTCCTCCAGGCGCTTGGACAGGCCCACCACCGGGACGTCCACCCCCAGCCCGTCGAGGACGCGGGCCGCCGCCCGCACCTGGGGCAGTCCGCCGTCGATGACGACCAGCCCGGGTTCGTACGCAAACGACTCGCGGGCGAGGACCGCACCCTCATGGTCCGGCGGGGGATCCCCCGGCGCGGCCGTCGCGCCGTTCGACGTCGCCGCCCGTCGCGCGTGTTCGAAGCGCCTGGCGAGCACCTCCGCCACGGCCTCGGTGTCGTCGCGGGCGCCCAGGCCCTCGACGCCCCGAATGTTGAACTGCCGGTAGTCCCGCTTCTTCGGCAGGCCGTCCTCGAAGACGACCATGGACCCGACCTGAAGCGTGCCACCGGTGTGGGAGATGTCGTAGCACTCGATCCGCAACGGTGAGTCGGGCAGGTTGAGGAAGCGCTGCAACTCCTCCAGGGCGCGCGACCGGGTCGCGAGGTCGCCGCTGCGGCGGAGCTTCTCCGCGGCCAGCGCCTGGCGGGCGTTCTCGCTCGCGGTGTCCATCAGGGCCTTCTTGTCGCCACGCAGCGGGACACGGAGCGTGACGGTCCCGCCGCGCACCTCCCGCAGCCACGCCTCGACCGCCGCCGCGTCGTCGGGCACCGCGGGTACGAGGATCTCCTTCGGCACCCCGTATGGCGGCGTTGCCTCACCCTCGGGTCTGTACACCTGGAGGAGCAGCCGCTCGATGAGCTCGCCCTCCGCGGCGTCGTCGGCACGGTCCGTGATCCACCCCCGCTGGCCGCGGATGCGCCCCTGCCGCACGTGGAAGACCTGGATGGACGCCTGCAGTTCGTCCACCGCGAGACCGTAGACGTCGGCGTTCGTGTGGTCGGGCAGGACGACGGCGTTCCGTTCGGTCACGCGCCGCAGGGCGGCCAGATCGTCCCGCATCCGGGCGGCACGCTCGTAGTCCTGCCGGGCGGCCGCCTCGCGCATCTCCCGCTCGAGGTGCCCGACGAACCGGCTCGCCTCGCCCGACATGAAGGCACACAGATCCTCCGCGATGGCCCGGTGCTCCTCCGCGCTGACCCGGCCCACACACGGAGCGCTGCACTTGTCGATGTAGCCCAGCAGACACGGGCGCCCGGAGCTGCGGGCGCGCCGGAACACCCCCATCGGGCAGGACCGGACCGGGAAGACGCGGAGCAGGAGGTCCATGGTCTCGCGGATGGCCCAGGCGTGCGTGTAGGGGCCGAAGTACCGCGTCCCCCTGCGGAGTTCGCCGCGCATGACCCGCACCCTCGGGTACTCCTCCCCCATCGTGACCGACAGGTAGGGGTAGGACTTGTCGTCCCGGAACATGAGGTTGAACCGGGGCCGGTACTCCTTGATCCACGTGTACTCCAGGCTCAGCGCCTCCACCTCGTTGGCCACCACGGTCCACTGCACGCCGGAGGCCGAGGTGACGAGCGAGCGGGTTCGGGGGTGCAGGCGGGCGGGATCCTGGAAGTAGCTCGACAGGCGGGCGCGCAGGTTCCTCGCCTTCCCGACATAGAGCACCCGACCCTCGGCGTCGTGGAAGCGGTAGACCCCGGGATCGGTGGGGATCTCGGTGGGTCGGTAGCTGGCTGGGTCGGCCACGATCGCCACCCTAGGACGCGACAGCCGCACTCACCAGGGGCGCCAGGAATCGTCCGGTGTGTGAGCGCTCCACGCGTGCGACATCCTCCGGCGTTCCCTGTGCGATGATCTCGCCGCCCGCGTCACCGCCCTCGGGACCGAGGTCGATGACCCAGTCCGCGTTGCGGATGACGTCGAGGTTGTGCTCGATCACCACGACGGTGTTCCCCTTGTCGACGAGGCCCTGCAGGACGGCGAGCAGCTTGCGGACATCCTCGAAGTGCAACCCGGTGGTGGGCTCGTCCAGCACGTAGATCGTGCGTCCGAACGACCGCTTGTGGAGTTCGGAGGCCAGCTTCACGCGTTGCGCCTCGCCACCGGACAGGGTGGTGGCGCTCTGTCCGAGACGGACGTACCCGAGGCCCACGCTGGTGAGGGTGTCGAGGTGCCGGGCGATCGGCGGCACGGACGCGAAGAACTCCGCGGCGTGGGCGATGGGCATGTCGAGCACATCCGCCACGTTCCGGCCCTTGTAGTGCACCTGGAGCGTCTCGCGGTTGTACCGGGCGCCGTGGCACTCCTCGCATGGCACATAGACGTCGGGAAGGAAGTTCATCTCGATCCGCAGCGTCCCGTCGCCCTTGCACGCCTCGCATCGTCCGCCCTTGACGTTGAAGGAGAATCGGCCGGGGCCGTAGCCTCGCACCTTCGCCTCCGTCGTCTCGGCGAACAGGCGCCGCACGTGGTCCCACACGCCGGTGTAGGTCGCGGGGTTGGACCGGGGGGTACGCCCGATCGGCGACTGATCGACGTGCACCACCTTGTCGAGGTGCTCCAGTCCGGTGATCGAGCCGTGCCGACCGGGAACGGTGCGTGCCCTGTTGAGCTCGCGGGCGAGGGCGTTGTAGAGGACGCCGTTGACGAGGCTTGACTTGCCGGACCCCGAGACGCCGGTGACCGCGATGAAGCACCCGAGGGGAAACTCCACGGTGACGTCCTTGAGGTTGTGCTCGCGGGCCCGGGACACGGTGACGACCCGCTGCGGATCGCGCGGCCGCCGCACCGCGGGAGTGGGAATGCTCCGCCGGCCCGACAGGTAGTCGCCGGTGAGCGACCGCGGCGCGGTGAGCAGACCGGCGTAGCTGCCGGAGTGCACGATCTCGCCGCCGTGCTCCCCCGCCCCCGGGCCGATGTCGACCACCCAGTCAGCCGCGCGGATCGTTTCCTCGTCGTGTTCGACGACGATCAGGGTGTTGCCCAGATCCCGCAACCGGACGAGGGTCTCGATCAACCGCCGGTTGTCACGCTGGTGCAGACCGATGCTCGGCTCGTCGAGGACGTACAGCACTCCCACGAGTCCGGACCCGATCTGGGTCGCCAGCCGGATGCGCTGCGCCTCGCCGCCCGAGAGGGTCGCGGCGGCCCGCGAGAGGGTGAGGTAGTCCAGTCCGACATCGAGCAGGAAGTCCAGGCGCGCGTGGATCTCCTTCAGGATCTGCGAGGCGATGGTCTGCTCCCGCGGTGACAGCCGCACGTCGTCCAGGAAGCGCCGGGCGGCATCGATGGAGAGGTCACACAACTCGGCGATCGAGAGCCCCCCCACCTTGACCGCCAGCACCTCGGGCCGCAGACGGGCTCCCCCACACGCCGGGCACGGCACCTCCCGCATGAAGCCCTGGTACCGTTCCCGCGAGGAGTCCGACTCCGTCTCGAGGTGCTTCCGGTTGATGTAGTGGATCGCCCCCTCGAAGCCCGTGGTGTAGCTCCGCTCACGTCCCCAGCGGTTGCGGTACGTGACGTGGACCTCGTAGTCGCGGCCGTGGAGCAGCGCCTCCTTCGCCCGGCTCGGCAGCGCACGCCACGGCACCTCCGTGGAGAACTGGAGGTCCTTCGCCAGGGCCTCGATCAGCCGGAAGTAGTACTGCGACCGCTCACCCGGCCAGACGGCGATCGCACCCTCCGCGAGGCTGAGCTCCTCGTTGGGGACCACCAGCTCGGGGTCGACCTCCAGGTGGGTGCCCAGGCCCGAGCACTCCGGGCAGGCCCCGTACGGGGCGTTGAAGGAGAAGCTGCGAGGTTCGATCTCGGAGAGGGCGAGCGGATGGTCGTTCGGGCACGCCCGCCTCTCGGAGAACCGCTGTTGACGGTCCGGGTGGTCCTCGGGCAGGTCCACGAAGTCCGCCACCACCTGACCGTCGGCGAGGCGGAGTGCCGTCTCGACCGAGTCGGTGAAGCGCGCGGTCGCACCGGCGCGGACCACCAGGCGGTCCACGACGACGTCGATGGTGTGCTTGAGGTTCTTCTCGAGGGGTGGGACATCGGAGAGCGGGTACACCCGGCCGTCGACCTTCACCCGGGCGAAGCCCTTCGACTGCAGGTCCGCGAAGAGGTCGACGTGTTCACCTTTCCGACCACGTACCACGGGCGCGAGGAGCTGGAACCGGGTGCCCTCCGGCAACGCGGCGAGATGGTCGACGATCTGCTGCGGGGTCTGGGCTGTGACCCGTTCCCCGCAGGTGGGACAGGTCGGGGTTCCGGCGCGCGCGTAGAGGAGGCGGAGGTAGTCGTACACCTCCGTGATGGTGCCGACGGTGGACCGCGGGTTGCGGTTGGTGGCCTTCTGGTCGATGGAGACCGCGGGCGAGAGTCCCTCGATGAAGTCGACGTGCGGCTTGTCCATCTGGCCGAGGAACTGCCTCGCATAGGAGGACAGGGATTCGACATACCGCCGTTGCCCCTCGGCGAAGATCGTGTCGAACGCCAGTGAGGACTTGCCCGACCCGGAGAGCCCGGTGAACACGATGAGCGCGTTGCGCGGCAACGAGAGGGACACATCCTTCAGGTTGTGCTCGCGGGCACCGCTCACGACGAGGCAATCACTCACCACCGCAGTGTAGGCCGATGCACGCACACTCGCACAACTGTTCGAAATCGTGGCCCGCGCCACACCGGCACGCTACGCTGGCGGCCATGATCATCGCCGTCAGGTACGACTACGACCCCACCCGCGACCTCGCACCAACCCGGCCCGCGCACCGCCAGTTCCTCCGCGACCTGCTCGAGGCGGGCGCCGTCATCACGTCGGGGCCGCTCCCCGCTTCCAACGGGGCCCTGCTCGTGATGGAGGCCGATTCCCCGGAGGCGGCCCTGCAACTGCTGGAATCCGATCCGTTCCTCACCGGGGGATTCATCCTGCGCAGGACCGCGGAGCAGTGGGTCCCCGTCCTGGGAGTGCTCGCCCCCGAGTGACCTCAGGTTCCAGAGGTCGGTTGACCTGACGGGGTGGACTCGGCGACCTGTGCGGATGCCGGGGCGGGCGGGATCTCGGGACGCGGGCGCAGCTTCTGGGGATGCCGCTTCGCTCCGATCGTGAGCGACAGCACGGTCGTCACGAGCAGGGTCCCCGCGATGACCGTGAGGGACAGCCAGATGGGGATCTCGGGAACGGACACGTGCTCGCCCCCGTTGATGAAGGGCAGCGTGTTCTCGTGCAGGGCGTGGAGCACGAGCTTCACCCCGATGAAGAGCAGGATGAAGGACAGTCCGTAGGGCAGGTAGACCAGCCGGTCGAGCAGCCCGCCCAGGAGGAAGTACAGCTGCCTGAGTCCCATGAGGGCGAAGAGGTTCGTCGAGAACACGATGAACGGGTCGCGCGTCAGGCCGTAGATGGCCGGGATCGAGTCGAGTGCGAACAGCAGGTCCGTCGAACCGAGCGCGAGGATCACCACCGCCATCGGGGTGAAGACCATCCGGCCGTCGATCCGGGTTCTGATCCTGGCGCCGACGTACTCGTCATGGATCGGCACGAACCGGCGGAGGCCCTTGATGAGTGCGTTCTCCTTGAACTCCTCGTCGTCGCCGTGTCCGAACACCAGCTTGATCCCCGTGTAGATCAGGAAGCCGCCGAAGACGTAGAACACCCAGGAGAAGCGGTCAATCGCGGCGGCACCCAGCAGGATGAGGACCGCGCGGAGGACGAGCGCGATGATGATGCCGATCATCAGCACCTCGGGCTGGTTCCGGGGCGGCACCCGGAACCGCGCGAGGATGATGACGAAGACGAAGAGGTTGTCGACGGACAGGCTCTTCTCGGTGAGGAATCCGGCGTAGAACTCTCCGGCCACCTGCCAGTTCGCCACGTAGGCGAGGACGAGCCCGAAGATGAGGGCGAGGCCGATGTAGAAGACCGCCCAGATCGAGGCCTCACGGAAGGAGGGAACGTGCGGCCGGCGCACCACGTAGAGCAGGTCGAGGATGATGATCACCACCATCACCCCGAGCGTGATGGCCTCGAACGAGGCGGAGAGATGCGCTGAACCCATGAGTCCTCCGGAATGCACCAGACGCGTGAGGTCTCTTCCGCGCACCGTCGCGATGCACCTGCCCCGCCGGGTGGGACGAGGTGCCCCACCGTGCTGACGACGAGATAGCCGGGAATACTCCCCTCACGCTCAGGCTAGCCCTCGAGGACCCCGATCGGCCAATCTATCCGTCACGCTGTGCGCATCTGGCGCAGCTCCTTCTTCAGGTCCGCGATCTCGTCCCGCAGCCGTGCCGCGAGTTCGAACTGCAGTTCCTCGGCCGCCCCGTGCATCTGGTCCGTCAGTTGCTGGATGAGGTCAGCGAGATCCGCCGTGGCGCGCTCCCGGGGTGCGACGCGCTCCCCTGCTGTCCGGCGAGGCTGGCGGAATCCTCCGGCGAGGAGTTCTCGCGTGTCGACGTCCTCCCGCGCCAGCATGTCGGTGATGTCACCGATCCGCTTGCGCAAGGGCGTGGGGTCGATCCCGTGGGCGGTGTTGTACGCGATCTGCTTCTCGCGGCGCCTGTCGGTCTCCTCGATCGCGGCGCGCATCGCGGCTGTCACCGAGTCGGCGTACATGTGCACCTCACCCGAGACATTCCGCGCCGCCCGGCCGATGGTCTGGATGAGGGAGGTGGACGATCTCAGGAACCCCTGCTTGTCGGCATCGAGAATCGCGACGAGGGAGACCTCCGGCAGGTCGAGGCCCTCGCGCAGGAGATTGATGCCCACCAGCACGTCAAACTGTCCCAGTCGCAGCTCCCGCAGGAGCTCGACCCGCCGCAGGGTGTCGACGTCGGAGTGGAGGTACTGCACCCGGACTCCCCGTTCCAGCAGGTACTCCGTGAGGTCCTCCGCCATCTTCTTGGTGAGGGTGGTCACCAGGACCCGCTCGTCGCGTTCCACCCGGTCCCGAATCTCGCCCAGCAGGTCGTCGATCTGACCCTTCGTCGACTTGACCACCACCTTGGGGTCGACGAGACCTGTCGGCCGGATGATCTGCTCGACCACACCGTCCGACTGGCCGAGTTCGTACGAGCCCGGCGTCGCCGAGAGGTAGA
>JALHDK010000027.1:13777-15022 GCA_022838965.1 Actinomycetales bacterium
GTCCAGCGCCGAGGGCAGCCGGAAACCATGGTCCACGAGAGTCCGCTTGCGGGACATGTCCCCCTCGTACATCGCCCCGATCTGCGGCACGGTCACGTGTGACTCGTCGATCACCAGGAGGAAGTCCTCGGGGAAGTAGTCGAGCAGGGTGTGGGGAGGAGTCCCGGGACCCCGGCCATCGATGTGGCGGGAGTAGTTCTCGATGCCCGCGCAGGTGCCGATCTGCCGGAGCATCTCCAGATCGTAGGTGGTGCGCATCCGCAGCCGTTGAGCCTCGAGCATCCTGCCCTGCCGTTCGAACTCGGCCAGGCGCTGTTCCAGCTCCTCCTCGATCGAACTGATGGCGCGCGCCATGCGCTCGGGCCCGGCGACATAGTGACTCGCGGGGAAGAGGTAGGTGTGGTCCACCTGCCGGAGTACCTCCCCGGTCACCGGATGCAGGACCGAGAGCGCGTCGATCTCGTCGCCGAACATCTCGATGCGGACCGCCAGCTCCTCGTAGACCGGGATGATCTCCACCGTGTCACCGCGCACCCTGAACGTGCCCCGGGTGAACGCCATGTCATTGCGGACGTACTGCATGGCGACGAACTGCCGCAGCAGCTCGTCCCGTCCGATCTGCATTCCGGTGTGCAGGGCCACCATGCGGTCGACGTACTCCTGCGGGGTCCCCAGTCCGTAGATGCAGGAGACGGAGGCGACGACCACCACATCGCGCCGGGTGAGCAGCGAGTTCGTCGCCGAGTGCCGGAGCCTCTCCACCTCCTCGTTGATCGACGAGTCCTTCTCGATGTAGGTGTCCGTCTGCGGAACGTAGGCCTCGGGCTGGTAGTAGTCGTAGTAGGACACGAAGTACTCGACAGCGTTGTGGGGAAGGAGTTCGCGGAACTCGGCCGCCAACTGTGCGGCCAGGGTCTTGTTCGGGGCCATCACCAGGGTGGGCCGCTGGACCTCCTCGATCAGCCACGCCGTGGTCGCCGACTTCCCCGTGCCGGTGGCCCCCAGCAGGACGATGTCCTTCTCGCCCGCCCGCAACCGTGCCGCCAGCTCGGCGATGGCCTGGGGCTGATCCCCGGAGGGGGCGAAGTCCGAGACGACGGTGAACCGGGCATCGGAACGCTGCAGATCGGAGACGGGCCTCATCCCACCAGAGTACGTCGGGACACCGTCACGATCGTCCGGCGAGCAGTCTCTCGTTGGCGGGCACCAGCACCTCCCGCCAAAGGCGTTCGACCCGGGACCGCA